>ONNL01000024.1 GCA_900319195.1 uncultured Ruminococcus sp.
AACCACGAAGCAGCCGTAACAGCCGAATCATCGCCTATCTCATCCCTCAGAGTATTCGCAATGAGCTGTGAGTGGATAATAAGCACCTTTCTGGCCTTCAGTGACCGCGCCCTTTCTTTTATATCCTCGGGAAGAAACGGGAATCCCACCTCAAACGGTGTCCCGAAGCGCTCCCTCAGATACTCGGCGGCAGGCAGTGCAGACAGCGATATTACGAGGTTTTTCTCTGCCCTTGAAGCCTCGCGGACATAGTCAAGTCCGAAGCCCATTCCGTAGACTATCGGCTTTTCGATACCCATGCGGTAACAGTCGGAAACGATTTTTTCGGAGCCGCTCATGCTCGTCTCAAGCGGCGTAGCTCCGAGGATACCGACCCTTCCGCTCTCCGCGCCGAAGTCCTCGACGGCAAATCTGCGGAAGAGCTCCGTCCAAGCCTTTTTCTCGCCTGCGTCATAGTAATGTGTACCCGTGCAATCGACCGTTATGCACGGCACTCCCGTCTTTTTCTCAGCCATTCTGCTGAGCGCCCTGTAATCCGTTGCGATCACCGCAGGGACGGGTGTACCGATTATCGCCGTAAATTCGGTGTGGAGCTGTTCCTGTGCCTTTGTGAGCTTTGCTATGAGCCTGTCGTCACGTCCGAGGATAGCGTCCATATCGCGCAGTCCTGCACTGAAAACGGCACTCCTGTAAGTGAACCAGCGCGGCTCGTCGAAACCGCAGATATTTCCTGCACAGCCGCCTGCATCGCAGATGACGGTGAGTCCGCCGAATTCGTAGAGCACTCCGCAGGCACCCGACTGGTCAGGCGCAAAGGGCGACATGAATTTTACAAGTTTTTTCATTCTGCTCCCTCCTCAAGTGCCGCCGTGAGCTCGGCAAAAAGCCTGTTCACGCCTGCAAATCCGAACGGCTGAGTCTCCGAGCACCACTCCGCACCGCAGGTATCGGGGTGGTAATATCCGCAGTCTGAGCCGATATAGCAGTCCACCTTTTCCTCGCTGTATTCGAGCATCGTCGGGGAGAGGTTCGAGTATATCTTCGTGTCAGGACTGAGCTCCGCCAGCCTCTTGATGAACGCAAAATTCATCTCTCCGACCGTTCCGAATATCTCCTTCACCGCAAATCCCTCACGCACGAGCATGAGCGACATCTCAAACGGATCACCGTTGGAAATCTCACCGACCGCAAAGCTGAGTGCACCAGACTTTCGCTTGAAATCGGCGATCACCTGCTTTGTCTCCTCATAGTATCTGTCGTCATTTATCTCCGCTCCGACAGCCTGTCCGAGCAGCTTATACTGGTTGTGTATCTTGTCGGGCTGATAGAGCCGCAGCATTTCAATGAACGGTATCCCGAGCCGCTCCTGCAAGTCCTGTGCCGCATATCGAGCCTCGGGATTCAGCACGAGGTTGAAATTCGCCCTTGAAAGTCCGCGGTAATCCTCCATATCCCGACATCTGCCGATCTCACGGACATTTCTCACGCCTATATCCGAGAGGAGCTGATACAGCTCGCAGTCGTCAAAGAGCGGCGAGAAAAATCCCATTATGCTGACATCTCTCGGGGAGCGCTCCTGCTTTTCGAGCAGCGAGTACACAGACTTTCGTACAGCAGCCATTGGCGGCAGTCTCTTTTCCCTCGTCAGCGCGTACATATAGCACGGCACCACAGGCACCTCCGCAAGCTCAGCCGATTTCCTGCACACGCGCTCCATGTCCGTACCGAGCAGAGCGTCCACGCAGGTAATGCATATCATCACCGCCGACGGCTTTTTGTCAAGGCTCCTGCACACCTCGTCCACCGCCTGCGGTATCTTCGTGAGGTGTCGTCCCGTAACGATGTCCGTATCGTCGAGCAGCAGGAAGAAGAAACGGTCGCGATACTCGGGATTCGTCCTGAAAAGTGAGGTATTGCGTCCGCAGCAGCCCGGTGAAACGAGCAGCATCACGGAGTCGGGGATAGCAAGTCCTGCCCTCTTTACTCCGAAGCCTCTTGCTCCCGGGGAGTTGAATGCGAGCGTCGCAGGCGAGCTGTAAATAAGGTGGTCGGACGATTTGAGCTCCGACGGGATATTCCCCCTGCCGAGAGCCACCAGCTCCGCGGCGGTCATGCTGAATGCTCCGCTCATGGACAGACCTCCTTATCCTCGTCGATGAGGAGCTGTGCAAGGCTCAGAAAGCGCTTGCTGACCTCAAGGGAGCTGTCTCCCTCGATGACAGTCTTGCCCATGTCCTCATATTTTATAATGTCGTTGCTGCGCGGTATATCGGCAACAACTTCAAGTCCATTCTTATCGGCAAAGGCTCTCACCTTTTCCTCCTCGCCCTCAACGGCGCGGCGGTTCATGATGATACCGCGGACGGAAGCATAGCTCCTGTCTTGAAAATTCTTCACGGCGCTGTTGATGTTGTTTGCGGCATAGAGCGCCATTTTCTCGCCAGAGGTGACTATCAGCACCTTTGAAGCGTAGCCCTCGCGGATAGGTGCGGCAAATCCTCCGCACACAACGTCACCGAGGACATCATACAGCACCGCATCGGGCTTGAATTTCTCGAACAGCTTCAGCTCCTCGAGCAGACTGAATGTGGACACGATACCGCGTCCTGCACAGCCAAGTCCCGGCGTGGGACCACCTGTCTCTATGCACAGCACTCCGCCGTAGCCTATGCGCGAAATCTGCTCCACCAAAGTAGGCTCCTCGTCGTGCTCACGCAGATAGTTCATTACTGGAGTTACAGGCTCGCCGCCGAGCAGATTTATCGTAGAATCAGCCTTCGGGTCGCAGCCTATCTGAATGACACGCTTCCCGAGACTCGCAAGAGCCGCGGACAGATTCGCCGTACAGGTGGATTTTCCTATGCCGCCCTTGCCGTAAATTGCAACCTTTATCATATTTTACCTCTCAGTCCAAGCTTCCGGATAACGTCCGTGTTTATAAGGTCGGGTATCTCCTTTGAAAAGCAGCGCCCCGAGAATGCCTCGTGCGGAAGTCTTACAAATTCCGCGTCCGCGCTGCAAATCGGAATGAACAGCGGGTCAGCGATTATGACCTTCGCTCCCTTGAGCTCATGCTGGAGCATATCCTCGTCATCAACGGAAATATCGCCCTCTGCGAGCACGCTCATCTCACTCTCTCCGACACTTTCAAGGACACGCACTCCGCGTCCCGTTTCAAGCGAGAGCTCACACGCAAGCGACGCGGAAATTATGCTCTCACCGACTACCGCGACCTCTCCGCCGCACGCTCTCTCACTGAGACACGGCAGACTGTTCTCACCGCTCTCCGCAGCCGCCCGAAGCGAGTCCGCAAGTATGCGTGAAAAGCGCTCCCCGACGGGTGCACCGACAACATAGGGGATCCCGTACTTCCTTTGCAGATACTCCGCAGTTTTCATGCCGCAGGACGAGACAACAAGGCTGACCTCCGCCTGCGAGAGCCTTTCCGCCTCATCGAGCGAGGTGTCCGTGCCGAGACAGGCATTCACCGTGAAGCCGCAGTCCGCAAGCCATTTCTTCATGCTCTCGACACTGCCGTTGAGCGAGAAATCGAGAGGAGTCACACCGAGCAGGTTGATCGTTCCCCTCAACCTGTCATGCGGCTTGCTAAAGCGCTCCGCAAGCTTCATGAAAGCCGCTCCTGCGCCCTTTATATAGGAGTGCATACCGTTTGTATCCACCGCGATAACGGGTATGCCGGTGCGGTTTTCCGTGTCGTAGGCTATCGCCTCGAAGTCCACTCCCGTCATTGCAGGCATAGGCGAGCCGCACACCGCAATGAACCTCGGGTGCAGCTTTTCAGCCGCGTCGCAGAGGTCGGTGATGAGCTTCTCGTCGTTGCCCATAACAGCGTCATTTTCGGTGAGTGCCGAGATGTACACCATGCTCTCCGTGTCATACCAGCGCGGCTCGTCGTGAGTAGTGTAGGTCGAGTTGCACCCCGAAGCGTCGTGGATAACGGTCATTCCGCCGTACTCATAGAGCGCCGAGCAGACTCCCGAAACATCCGCCGCATATATCGAAATTATTCTTGCCGTACAGTTCATAGACAGCTCTCACACCCCAGTCCCTTGAGACTTATCGTTGCCCGCGTATCCTTCGGATTTCGGACAGCGTCGCAGATAAGTCCGCACATTTTTTCTATTCCGCCGAAGCCGTACATTCCGCCGCCCTCGACTATATTCACGAATTTGTCGGTATCAAGGAAGTACGCGGAACGCTGACCGACAGCCAGCCATTCTCCGCAGTTCTCATCACGGGCGAACCGCATTCCCACATCAAGTGTCGGGTACAGCTCGAGGTCGGGAGCTATCTCTCTGAGCCGCTCGAATGCCGGACTTTCCTCGTTCATGAAGCCGTCCGCATACACTCTCCTCACGTTGAAGCCGTGCTCGGCAAGCAGGAGCGCAAGTCCGAGCGGACGCGGTACAGCCGAAAAATCAACAGCTATCGGAATGTCCCCGACAGTATCACGCGCCTCCGTCAATGCTCTCTCTGCACGTTCGATATTCTCCGAAAAATCAGGGGTTTCGATGCCGAGCGCGCCGCAGAGCTCACGGTAGTGCTCCTCAATTTCATTATAGTCATAGCACAGCGGTATATGCAGGTGAGGGATACCGAGACGGCGCTCTATCGCCTTTCCCGAATTAAGCGCAACGGGCAGATACGAAATTGCCAGCGACGAAGCTCCCATTGCGAGATATTCGTCGTAGGTAGCGCAGGAATTAATCTCCCACACTCTTTTGCCTGCACTGCCGAGTATCTCAAACAGCTCCGAGGACTTGTCAGTCTCGCGGTCACAGCCGATGATAGAAACAAGTCCGCTGTCCGTAGGCAGCTTCCTTATCGGCGCATAGAGCTGTCTCTTCATCAGTGCGTCGGGTGAAATGGACTTTCTCATTGTAGGGATCATGTAGCAGTCCAGAAAGTCCACCTCGGGAAACATCGAGGAAAGCTCACCGATTATCATTTTAAAATCACAGCCCTCAAACATATGCATACAGCTGAGGTAGACAAGCACACACCTCGGCTTCTCGGGCATTCTCTCAACGATATGAGCAGTGCCGTCGATTACCCTCTGCTCCATTTCGCCGTTGAACATATCCTCCTCACGAAGCGATACCCACGACATACGCTCCATAGCGTTCATCTCTGCGGCAGTGAGAATAACTCCGCGCAGACATCCCTGTGCACAGACGTATATCTGGTGCGATTCGGGGATAAGCATTCCCGTGTGTACTATATTCCAGCTCCCGCGGGCAGCAGGATTGTATTCAAGACCGCTGCGGAAGGGCGAGGGAAAGGAAGCGTCCGCTATCCTTATCCCCTCAGGCTTTCTCTGCTCCATAACAGGCTTCAGCATATCATCACTCCCGACCGAAAATTCTGAGCATCTCGTCCGCTGTAAAGAGGAGCTGTCTTGTCTGCTCGCTCTCGGGGAACATCTCAACAACAGGCTTGTGAGCCGCCTCCGCCTTTTCAAACAGCGAACTGCGGTCTATCCTCGATATGACCCTCGTGCCGAAATCCTCCGCGAGCTGAGCCGCCTTCTCCTCCTCGTTTTCAACTCCGCGGCAGTTCAGTATGATACCGCCGAGCTGAGCGTAGTCCCTCTTTCTGAAATTCTCCACAGCCATCGCGATATTGGCCGCCGCATATATCGACATATTCTCGCCCGAGGTCACGATGAACACCTTGTCCGCATAGCCCTTTCGCATAGGCATTGTGAACCCTCCGCATACAACATCCCCGAGGACATCATACACCACCGCGTCGGGCTTGTATTTTTCGTATGCTCCCTTTTCCTCAAGAGCCTCAAGAGCATTGATGATACCGCGTCCTGCACAGCCGAGTCCGGGCACGGGACCGCCTGCCTCTACGCAGAGCACACCCATTGAACCCTCACGGACAATGTCATCAAGTCCGAACGGCTGTCTGCTCCTCACGAGGTCGAGCACCGTCTTTATGCGCTCCCCTCCGCAGAGCAGCGAGGTGGAGTCAGCCTTCGGGTCGCAGCCTATCTGCATGACCCTCATGCCGCGTGCAGCAAGTGCCGAGCTTATATTCGATGAAAGGGTGGACTTGCCTATGCCGCCCTTTCCGTAAACAGCAAATTTTATCATAATATCACTTCCTAAAAAAACAAGCTGTACCCGACAAGCAGATACAGCTATTCCTTGACTATTATATGCTCCTTACCGCATAAACGGTATGCAGAGCGCACCCCACGCGGACAGTCCGCACGGTGCAGTCAGCGGATACAGCTTTCAACTCAATAGAATTTCGTTGTCAGATATATTCACACTATTCATTTTTATACTCAGACGGGCGAATAGACGGTCTTTGCGGTAACTCCGCTTATGCGACCTATTCTGCCTGCGAGAGAGTTTATCACGTCTTGTTGGGCGTCAACAGCAACGCTTATTATGCTTATCCCCTTCTGTCGATAGGGTATGCCCATTCTTCCGATTATCGCGTCGTTGTACTCATGGAGAATGGTATTTATCTGTCGCGATGACTCGTTGTCCCTGACGATTATGGCTATTACAGCCGCTCTTGTTTCCATGTTCCCTCCGATATACTGTAAGTATATTATAACACATATAACTTCAAATAGCAAGTGGCACTGCAAAAAAGTTTAAAATTAAATTGTTTGTAAGTGCTTACTTCAAATACATAAGCCCGTGCAGCTCGGGCTCGACCTCAAGCCTTTCGGCTTCTATCTTCACAAGCTCCGCATCACTGTACGGAATGCCGTTTTTCAGCAGATATTCCCTCGCACGTTTACGGTTCTTGAACCTCTTTGCAAATTCCGCATTAAAGACGAGCCTGTCGCCCGAGCAGATATACTGCCCACTGCCGATGAGCTTCAATATCCAGCATTCCATTTTCTCAGCCTCCCGACACGAAGAAATACGAAAGTCCGAACCATTCGCGCACCCAGTAGGTCGGCAGGAGCCACCATGAAGTCGGCGCAGAGATGTTGCTTATGTCCTCAAAGCCGCACCTCTTTGCGATGAGCTCCGCCCTAAGCTGATGAAAGCCGTCCGTGACGAGAGTAATGCTCTCGGGGAGCCCGTTTTCGCTGATTATCCTTTTCGAGAACCGCAGATTTTCCGCAGTGTCCGTGGACTTGTCCTCCATGAATATCCTGTCCTCAGAGATACCGAGCGACACGAGGTAATCCCTCATGCACTGCGCCTCCGAAACGGACTCGTCGCTGCCCTTTCCGCCCGAGACTACGACCCTCACGTCCTCATGCTCTGAGAGGTAGCCGTACGCGGAATCGAGCCTCCGCTTCAGCATTCTGCTCGGCACTCCGTTCTTCACCTTGCACCCGAGCACGACAAGCGTGGTATTTTCGGTCTTTGGAGCGTCGCGCTGTGCACTAATCATGAAGCCGCTGAGCACCGCAAAATACAGCACTCCTGCCGCCATGAGCACACCGCAGACGCAGACCGCAGTCCTGCCCGACCTGCTCTCGCAGATATGCTTCACCGCTCCCGAAAATCCGGCGTAAAACGTGAATATGACCGTAAGTGCCGCCGTAACCATGATACCGAAGATATTCCCGATATTGACTATACGGTGAGTAATAGGCAGAATAAATATTAACATCAGTATAAAAGAAATGAGAGCCGCCACAGCTCTCATTCCGATTTTTTCAATAAGCATTATTTCGACTCCTGCTTTTTCTTTGCGGAGAGCTTGAGTATCCTGTCAAGATTTTCCTGAGTTGTGGTCTCGCTGCCAAGGTGAGTCGGTACGGAGTTATAGAGTCCGTGGAAGTCCGAGCCGCCTGTCTGTATGAGCTCATACCTGTCCGCAAGCTTTCTCAGCTCGCTGCGGTAGCTCTCGTCAGCAGAGTAGTGATCCACCTCAACACCGTCTATCTTGCCGTTGCCCGCAAGCTCCTCGAGGAGCTCCATGTTGTCATACTGTGCAGGGTGAGCCATAACAGCCACACCTCTTGCGGTATGGATAAGGTCGATAACGAAGTTGACATCGGGGTACTCACGCTCAACATAGCACGAGCCGAACTGTGCATTGAAGAGCTCGGAGTCAAGCTTGCCGTAGAATTCGAGAGCATAGCCGTAGTCGATAAGCGCCCTCATGATGTGCTGCTTGAAAATGCTCTTTGCCGACGTTGTATGTCTGAGGATAGCCTCTATCGGAATGGGATACTTCTCCATTACCTTGCTTATCATTTCCTTTGAGCATTCTTTTCTTATCTCGCAGCACTTCTGGCAGAGACCCTCAAGTCTGTCGGGCTTTGTTGGAGCGTAGCAGAGGATATGCACCTTGCTGTTGCGCTTCTTATCCCATGCCGAGAGCTCAACGCCGTGCAGTATCTTTATGCCTGCGCGTTCACCGAGAACATCAGCGCGGGAGAATGAAGCCATTGTGTCGTGGTCGGTTATTGAAAGCCAGTTGATGTTGGTTCGTTTAGCCTGTTCGATGATCTCCTCGATACCGAGAGAGCCGTCAGAAAGCTTAGTATGACAATGCAGATCGCAAATCATAATAACCCCCATTCCCGCAGATCAATGCGGAATTATAATTATATAGCAAACCACAAAAATTTTTTGGAGCTTGCTATTTGCCGATCGCATGGAGCAAATCTTTGATTTGCGTATATGCAAGGCACTTTAATTTTTTCAGATCCCAATAAAAAATATTAAAATTAACGTATCAATTATACCATATTCTGTTGAAAATAGCAACAATATAGCAGAACTTTCATCAAATCATCACATTTCATGTCAAAATTTGTCATTCTTTGCAGAAAGCGGAGTACAGCTCGCTCTTCTTCATGCCGTTCGCTTTGGCGACCTCCTTGCACGCATCAACGGGTCGCTCCCCCATTTCAACGAGCTTTCTCACCTGTTCGAGAGCCTGCTCGGGAGTGACCGCAGCTGCCTGTGTTTCGGTCTTTCCCTCAACAACGAGGACGAATTCCCCCTTCGGCTCGGTCTTACTGTAATACTCAACCGCCTCGCTGAGTGTCAGTCTCAGCACTTCCTCATGTATCTTCGTGAGCTCGCGGCAGATCGCTATCCTGCGCTCCGCTCCGAAAAATCCGCAGAGGTCGGCAAGAGTTACGCGGAGCTTATGCGGAGCCTCATAAAATACCATGAGACCGCGCTCATCACGGAGCATTTCAAGGCGCTCAGAGCGCTCCTTTTTGACGGCAGGGAGGAATCCCTCGAACATGAAGCGGCTCGTGTCAAGTCCCGAAACGGCGACCGCCGACGCTACCGCAGTAGGTCCTGGGACTACCTTCACCTCGATGCTGTTCTCCGCACACAACCTCACAAGACGCTCGCCGGGGTCTGAAATGCACGGCATACCTGCATCCGTGACTATACCGCAGTCCTCGCCGCCGAGTATGCGGTCGATTATCCCCTGTGCAACAGCCTGTGTGCTGAACTTATGATAGCTCACAAGCGGCTTCTTTATGTCGAAATGATTGAATATCTTCACCGTTACGCGCGTGTCCTCAGCACATACAAAGTCCACATTTTTCAGCGTTTCAAGCTGCCGCAGGGTGATGTCCCCAAGGTTGCCGATAGGTGTTCCGATAACGTAAAATGTTCCGCTCATGGCTGCTCCTTTCCGACCGAATATATCATTTGAAGCTCCTCCGAAAATCCGTCACTGCTGCGGATATAGAGCTGCGGCTCGACTCGCATGAAGGGCTTCGAGCCCTTCTTTCCCTCAATGAGAAACAGCCACGGAGCCTCGTCCGCATTTTTCGATACGAAGCGCACTCTTTTCGGCTCGATATTGTGATTTTTCATTGCGAAGATGACGTCGCTGAGCCGCTCGGGGCGGTTGCACACGCACAGCCTGCCGCCGAATTTCAGCAGCTTCTCAGCCGCCGCGCACACGTCGTCGATGTTGCACATTATCTCATGCCTTGCAATCTTCTGCGCGGTTATCTCGCTCTGATAGCCTGCGCCTGCGACCTTATACGGCGGATTGCACGTAACAAGGTCGAGCTGTCCTATGGGAGCGCCGTCCCAGAGCACCTTTAAATCGGCACATACGGGCACTATCCCCGTTGTTTTGCTGTGCTCAAGTCCGAGCCGAAGCTGTTCTATCGCGCCCTCCTGAATGTCCACCGCATACGTCACCTGCGGCGGCTCCTTTTTCTGCATGATAAGTGGGATTATCCCACAGCCTGTCCCGAGGTCGCAGACCTTGTCCTTGCGTCTGTATCCCGAAAAATAGGCAAGCAGGAATGCGTCCGTACCGAATCGGTGGTCGGAGCTTGCACACACGTAAATATCGTCTGTAAGTTTTTCAAAGCTGTATCCGCTCACCTTATCGTACCTCCGCCCACAACGATGTCCCCGTCATAGAACACCGTGGATTGTCCGCTTGTTACCGCCCTCTGCGGCTCGTCGAAGTCCACCCTGTACTCGCCGTTTTCAAGCTTTGTGAGAAGTGCAGGTGTCTCATTCTGGCTGTATCTCGTCTTTGCCGTTATCCTCATGGGAGCGTCGAGCTTTTCAACGGAAATGAGGTTCACATCATACGCCGTCAGCGACCTTGTATAGAGGTCAGCCTCCCCACCGAGAATAACGGTATTTGCCGCCGCGTCCTTGCTCACGACATAGGCAGGCTTGCCGAGCGAAATACCGAGTCCCTTGCGCTGTCCTACGGTGTAATTGATGATGCCCCTGTGCTCGCCGAGCACCCTTCCGTCAGTCGAAATGAAGCTTCCGCTCCTTATGTCAGCACCCGTGAATTTCTTTATGAACTCCGCGTATTTTCCGTCGGGGACGAAGCAGATGTCCTGACTGTCGGGCTTTTTCGAGTTTATGAGACCTGCACTCCCGGCGAGCTCCCTCACCCTCGATTTGTCAAGTGTCCCGAGCGGAAACAGCGTGTGCGAGAGCTGCTCCTGCGTGAGCGTATACAGCACATAGGTCTGCTCCTTGTGTCTGTCAGAAGGGCGGCTCAGCAGCCACCTTCCCGAGCGTTCATCGAAGCTGTTCACCGCATAGTGTCCCGTGGCGATATAGTCGCAGCCGAGCTCCTGTGCCCTTTCGAGCATCTCCCCGAATTTTATTGTACGGTTGCAGTAGATGCACGGGTTCGGAGTCTCGCCGCGCAGATAGCTCTCAGCAAATCTGCTCATGACATTTTTTCTAAAGCTCTCCCGAAGGTCGATGACAACGTGCTCTATCCCGAGCTTTTCCGCGACCCTCCTCGCGTCCTCAATACCCGAAAAGGCGCAGAAGTCCCTTTCATTCTCCTGCGCCCTTACTATGTCGTCCTCAGAAAAGAGACTGAGCGTTGCGCCGATAACGTCAAGGCCCTGCTCCTTCAGCAGCAATGCCGCCACGGAGCTGTCAACTCCGCCGCTCATGCCGACCATTACCTTTTTCATCTTATTAATCCTTTGCAGTTAGTATTGCAGGAATATCACGCAGCGAATCCACGCAGAAATCGCATATCGCGCGTATCTGCTCCCTGTCCTCGTTTGAAGCCTCGTCGTATACACCTGCCGTTATGAAGCCTGCTCCCGCGGCTGTCTCTATGCAGTGGAGCGAATCCTCCGCAACGAGCGTTTCGTCGGGAGCTGTCCCGAGCAGCTTTGCACCTCCGAGGAAAATATCGGGGAACCTCTTGCCGTTCGGATATTCCGTGTCCGTGAGCACGAATCTGAACCTGTCAAAAATACCGCTGCGCTTCAATACGGCGCAGGCAAGCGACTTATACGTAGCCGTTGCCACTCCGTAGGGGTATCCCCTCTCGTCGAGAAAATCGAGCAGCTCCCTCACATACGGCTTGAGTGTGATGTTCTCCTCGTATTCGATACGCACAAGCTCCTCGATACGCTTCACGACATATTCCTTCGTGTGAGGAAGTCCGAACCTGTCTATGAAATACTGTGACGATCTGTCAATCGTCATTTTCTTTACAATGTCCGAGATATCAGAAGGCGGCTCTGTGATACCGTTCTCCCTCAGAAATTCCACATCTACCTTGTGCCATACGCTCATCGAGTCGATAAGGGTGCCGTCAAGGTCGAAGATCATCCCGCGTATTTTCTTCATTCGTCTTTTTTCTGCTGAGCATTCGGCAGAGGACAATCAAACTCCTCGTAGGAGTAATCCTCATTGAACGTGCCCTCAGTCTCCGCGTTTCCGCATATAACGACAGCCTGCCTGCCCATAGTGTCATAGACTGTCTCAAAGTCGCTTATCGGATATGTTACATTGTCCTTGAGCGGATCAGCCGCATAGACCAGTCCATTATCAATGTCATAGCCGTAGATAGTAAGGCAGTGCTGATAGTAGTTGAATTCCATATCCTCGCCGTTCGTCGCAGTAAACACGTACTTCGGATATGACACTCTCATGTCCATAGTCACCCACACGACAACAGGTCTGCCGCAGTCTATCTGATAGAAGAGGTCGCGCAGAGAGGTGTCCGTGAGGTTCTGTGCATAGCACGGAGAGTCGATATCGCGGAAATAGTCATCGGCAGTCTTTACGACAACGGGAGCATAACAGCCGAAGCCGTCAGTTGCCCTCGGGTCACCGATATACGCATAGTTCATGGTGTATGTACCCGCATAATCAACGGGCATATAGTTGTCAAATAAAGTCTCCTTGTCGATGTCAAAGCCGAGAAAGTTGAGAGTCTCGGTGAGTGCCGTGACCTCGCAGCCTGTCGGGAGCTCAGGATTCTGCAATACCGCATGGAAGCCGTCTATGACACAGCTTCCTTGTGCGGTATAGCCGTCGGGAAGCGAAATATCCTCGGAAAACGGCTCAGTCGGAGCTTCCGTGGGAGCATCGCTGTCCTGCTGTATTTTCTCGGCAGCGGTGCTGTCATTTGTCTCTGCCGCGGAGCCGCTTGTGATGTCAGCCGCAGAGGGAACGGTATTGTTTTTCTTTGCTGCCGACCTTCCGCACGCCACGCTGATAGCCGTCACAACCGCAAGTATAAGTATTCCTGTATTTTTTCTTTTCACAAATTATTACCTCATCAGAATTATTTAAGCAATTATTTTGGTGGTCGTTACGGGCTGACGTTTGCGTATTTGCCCCCCTCACAAAGCGCGTACGTCGCGCACCGTTTTTCGCGTCAGAATCATTAAGAAACAGAACTGACTTCCGCGAT
>ONNL01000015.1 GCA_900319195.1 uncultured Ruminococcus sp.
ATTCCATTATTGAAATAAATCGTTAATTGTGATAAAATTATGAGTAGACAGTGAGAGGGAGCAGCACGCCCTTTTGCACCTATTCGCCCTGCTGTCCTCAACGCTCACGCAAGGCGGAAACTATATTTCAGGAGGATCAAGAGTAATGAAAAAAGCAAAATTGAAGATGCTTGCAAGCAGCGTGGCATTATGCGTACTTTCTGCATCAATGGTTTTTTCTTCTGGCTGCGGCAGAAAACGCCCTGAAGGAATGTCCATCGCGCTCATCTGCAAGAACACAAACGTTAGCTTCTGGGAAGACGTAAGAACAGGCGCTCAGGACGCTTGTGACGAAATGGGCTATGATATGACTTACTACTGTGCTAACGCCGACGATGACGTTGAGAGCCAGATCCAGTTCATTGATGACGCTATCACCAAGAAGGTAGATGCTATCATCATCGCTCCCAACAGCAGTACAGCGCTCAACGATGCACTTCTCAAGGCAGACAACGCAGGTATAGACATAATCAACATCAACTCTGCTTCGACCTATGAGGGAGTAAAGTCCGTTATAAGCTCGAGTAATGCCGACGGCGGCGCCGTTGCCGCAAGACAGGCCGCTTCACTCGTAAACGGTCAGTGCAAGATCGGTATCGTAGGTAACAATGCCGAATCCGCTAATGCACGTATTGAGGGATTTGAGAACGAATTCATTTCACAGCTCGTTCTCAAGGACAGAAGCGAGAAAATGGCACAGATGTTCTCAGGCGGTCAGAACGCACCTCTCCCCGAGGGTACAACAAATGAAAACGGTGAGGCTTTAAGAGGACCCATGGGTGCTCCCGAAGGCGGTATAGACGGCGAGATCGAAAAGTATAAGGAATATATCTTAGAGCCTGTATATGTAGGTAACGAGGAAGACGCTATCGAGGCTTCAAAGAAGCTCCTCGAAGAGAATAAAGACATCAATGTACTCTTTGCAACAAACACGTACACAACAGTCGGTATCTGCAAGGCAGTACAGGATCTCGGACTTTCCAACGACATCGTTGTTGTCGGCTTCAACTCGGACGACGACGAGATAACCTTCATCAAGAACGGTGTTCTTGACGGTACAGTCGTACAGAACCCTTACAACCAGGGATATATCGGTGTAAGATATGCTGCAAGCATCAAGGACGGCACCGCTGTTCCCAAGACGCTTGATACAGGTGTTACCTTCGTTTCGGGCAGCAACATAAACGATGAAGCAGTTAAGATCCTGCTCTATCCCGAAAGCTTTTAATGGAGGTGCAGTGTAATGGCTAAGAATAAGGAAAAAAAGACTAATCACTCGCTGGCATACATACTTGCCGCAATAATGCTGTTCGTTGTATCCTTCATCAATATGTCACTTGTTGATCTCCTCTGGGGCAGGATCAGTGATACGAACACAACTACGGGTGCAGCTATGAACGCGATCAATACGGTCGATGCAGAGCTCCTCGTTATCAATAACGACGTTCTTCGCGTCATCAACCTTGCATCAGAGATGACAAACGGTGATATGCTCGGACGTGAGCTCAGCGAACAGGAGCTTATCTCTACACAGGCAGAACTCAACCAGATAGTTGAGAACATTTCTCTTGAATACGATAACATCGAAGCTGCTGAAAAGAGATTTGAAAAGATCAAGGGTCTCTCAGATAATACAAAGAGAAGATACAATCACGCTAAGGCGCTCATTGATACATACCACACAAGACTTGAGAACCTTGCTGTTGCCTTCAGAGAAGACTACTCTCAGCTTGGTAACATGAACGACCTCTACGTACAGGATATTTATCCGCTTCAGGTCAACGCGGCCGAGATGCTCAAGGCTGCTATCGCTATCAACGGCGCTGATACAGGCAGGAAGCAGGCAATGCTCGCAAGAGTCGTTTACCTCGTTGACTTCATCATGTTCGGTATCATGATCGTCGGTGAGCTTGCTATCCTCTTCATCGCTCGTTACGCTAAGAAGTCAAGACTCGAGCTTGAAGAGCGTGAGAAGAACCTCGCAGAAGTCGGTGCTAAGCTCCAGACCTCAAGACAGAACGTTAATGCGCTCGCACTTTCTAACATCCTTACAGGCATGAAGAACCGCTATGCGCTCGACAATGATATAACCGAACGGCTTGATACAGACCGCTTCGTTATCGCAGTATTCGATATGGATAACTTCCGTACGATCAACGATAACTATGGCTATGACTTCGGTGATGAGTACCTCACTATCGTAGCTGATAAGCTCAAGGAGGACTTCGGCAGATTCGCTGAGATCTACAACATCACAGGCAACGAGTTCTGCTTCGTATTCAACAGAGAGATATCCGAGGGACAGGCGATCGGTATTTCACAGAATATCCTCACCTGCATGAGCAGCCCGTTCGTTGTGCTCAACCTCAGCGTTCAGCTCACAGCAACAGGTGCACTTCACACATATCTCCCGGGCGACTGCTCGAACCTCAACCAGCTCCTTGTTAAGCTTGATACTGCAATGCGTGACGCTAAGAGAAACGGCGGAAACGTTCTCGTTCAGACAAACCAGATATAAGGAACTGCAAATATGGTTTCAAAAAGGCTGATGATCCGTTCATCAGCCTTTTTTGTGCAAAATCAACTATATAAACCGCGTGTTTTTTACATCTATACGTTTGACTTTTTGCGCAGAATACGGTATAATATTATTGTTGTAATATGCAACTATTGTTTTCAGACTATTATTAATTATATATAATAATTAAAATATTTTGTCGAAGGAGGCAAATGCAATGGCAGACATCAAATACATAAGGACTGTCACATACGGAGGTTACGACAAAACGGACGTGCTTCAGAGACTCGAATCCCTCAATACTATGGTCTTTGACCTGAAGACCGAGCTCCGTACCACAAAGCTTCTCCTTGAAGGCTACAAAAAGGACACCGACGAGGATAAGACAGTAACAGCTATTCTTGCAGGCGAAAAGACAAGAATGACTCAGCTTGAGGTACAGAATGAGACCCTCAGCACAAGGATAAAGAACATCGAAGGCGAAAACAAGGGCTACGTTGACGAGATAAAGGCTCTCAAGGACGAGCTCAGCGAGTTGAAGGAAAGGTATGAAAAGGCTGAATCCAAGATAAAGGTCATGGAGTCGAGCAGTGACGCTGTTGCATTCAGCAACGTATTCGTAGAGGCTCAGAAGTCCGCTGACGTTATCATCGACAATTCCAAGAAGAGAGCTGAGGAGATAAATCAGCAGGCTAAGGATACCGCTGAGAACATCATTGCCGAAGCCAACAAGGAAGCTGAAAATATCATCTACAACGCTGAAAAGGAAGCTGCTGACACTATCGAATCCGCAAGCAAGGACCTCTCGAAGCTCCGCTCTGCATCGAGCAGCATGAGATTGTTCATGCTCGACGATATTGCCCGTCTGAATGAGGACATCGTCCGTGCAAAGAAATCACTTGAGGAATTTGTCGATACAGAAAACAAGAGCCTCGACAATTATCAGCATATGCTCGATAAGACAGAAAAGACCCTCATGGAGAACAAGGTGCCCGAGATAGCACAGACTGAGATACCTGCTCCCGAGGTACGTGAGAAGCCTCAGACCGTACTCGAAATG
>ONNL01000025.1 GCA_900319195.1 uncultured Ruminococcus sp.
AGCGAGCTCGTGGCGGAGTATTTCCCGAGGTATGACACAAGGACAGCCGCTGCCGCCGCAGGAATACTCGGAGTCACGCTCTCAACGCTCGGCTCGGCACTTTTCTTTGCGGTGCTGAGATCGTTTGTGCGCCCCGAGGTCAGCTCCGACCGTACCGTGCTCAGTGACCGAATCATCGCGCGTGAGCTGATACGCACGGCTCTGCCGATAGGCACAGGAGCGGTAGTCACCAATATTTCCGCGCTTATTGATATGTGGACTATTATCGCGCTTGTCCGCCCGAGCGTACTGCCCGAGGGAGTCACAGTCGCCGATTATCCGCACTTTGTCTACGGTTCGTTCGCAGGGATAGCTCTCACGGTCTTTAACCTTGTGCCGTCGGTGACGAATATGCTCGGCAAGGGAGCGCTCACCTGTGTCACCTCCGCATGGGAGTGCTGTGACCGCAGACTGCTCCAAAGGAATACCTCGCAGATAATGCTCTCCGCGGCGTTCATTTCGGTGCCTGCGGCATTCGGTATAGCGGCGCTTGCTCCGTCGATACTCGGGACGCTCTTTCCCATGCAGACCGATGAAGCAATGCTCTGCGTCGCACCGCTCAGACTGCTCATGGCGGGAATGGTGCTCGTCTGCATGACATATCCACTGTTCAGTATGCTACAAGGCATAGGAAAAGCCGCGCTGACGCTGAAAATAATGCTTGTCGGCACTGCTGTGAAGCTCGTCGGAAACGTTGCACTGATACCGCTCATGAACATAAACGGAGCGGCACTCTCAACGTCGCTGAGCTGCCTTGTGATGTTCGCATGGGCGGCTTCTGCGTATTTCGGCATAACGAAGATGAGAGCCGATGTCCGCTCACTGCTCGGCATTCTCTACTCGGGGATAATGTGCGGCGCGGCGGCTCTGCTCGTCAGCGGAATGCTCCCCGACAGCACTCCCCTGCGCGTGCTGATCCTCTCTGCGGCGGCAGGCGGCGGAGTTTTCATATTCGCGGCATATACAATCTTCGGAGAACGTCTCCGCGGATTTTTTCGGGGGAAACCCTTTTGAAACAAAGTTTTCCCCCGATAAATCGTATAAATACTTGTGACAGGCGTTCATTCGGAAGCGGGAAAATAGTAGTCGAGCAGGAGGGTGACCACGCCGTTATAGGACTCGATACCGTCCTCGCGTCCGTTCATTTTTATATTCGTATCAATAGCGGTCTCAGACGCCTTTGTGACGACCTCGGTGCTGATGACCTCCTTATCCTCATTTTCCTCCCAGTAGTCGTCAGGGAGGAAGCCGTACCAGTCCGTGCGCACCTTATCGGAGATCTCAGCGGACAGGCTCTCTGCCTCGGGGACATCGTTATCGTACATCTGATTGTTGACATACTCGAGCGCGTCGAGCACTCCCGAATAGCGAAACTCGATATTGCCGCTCTCAAGGCAGGCGCGGTATGCGATGAAGTTTGCCTCGTCCTCCTGTATCACGCCCTTGAGGTGAGAGTATTCGTGGCATATCGTAGAGGGGATATTCTTTTCAAACATATCGGGGTTGTAATTCGACTCCATTGAAAACGGGAAGTATATCCCGAGCAGTTCCGCCTGACTCATGAAGTAGGAGTTCATTATCTTCTTTGCGTCGGGATAGTAGCCGCTGAGCTGTGGATAGTCCTTCGCAATTTTGTGCATGGCATTTTTGGCTTCGGTATCATAATCACAGGTGAGCCTGAATCGTCCGTTTTCATCACGTGAAACCTCCTCAGCAAGCTTGTTTGCCTCCGTAATGAGCGCGTAATACAGCGTTGTCAGCTCCTTGTTGTTGTGGTCGCTGTGGCTGAGATAGCGTTCCGAAAAGTGCGTGCACTGATACATCACGAAGCAATTCATAGTCTCTGTCGTGAAAACGAAGGTCAGCGCCCATGCGAGCACAGTCGCGGCAACGGAGACCGTCCTTTTGCGGAACGTCCTTCCGAATATAAGCAGTATCGCGGTGAGCGGCAGTCCGATCATTACGAGCACTATCGCCGCTATTATCATTACCTCACCGACAGAAAACGGGAATAGTCCGCTCAGAAATGTAAACGGGACTGATATGTAGTGAAAAATGTGCAGAACATAGAAGTCTGCAAAGGGAGTGCACAGCCGCGCAAGTATGTTCATGAACAGCATTGCGGCACATATTATAATAGGTATGAGCAGGCGTTTTTTTATCTTCATGGGACAAAGCTCCGTTCATTCGGGTCGATTTGATATATAGTCAACGTCAAGAATAATTCGACGTTGACTATATAAAATGATCTAAAATGCCTTGCAGATACACAAATCAAAGATTTGCTCACTGCAATCGGCAAATAGCAAACTCCAAAATTTTTTGTCGTTTACTATAATTATACCACTTGCGGAAGGAAAATGCAAATGAAATGATTTCCATAGGTCAGACTTTTTACTCGTTAACATAATATTCACAAAATATATCTAAAATAATAACACAGCCGTCATGCGTTTGTGGTAATATTAATATGAGTTATACTGTGAAAGGAGGCATCAGCTTGAATAAAACAACAGCTCCCGAAAAACAAAGGGAAATGATAAGCGTAGTAGATGATTTTGACAGCTCGGCACAGGGTGAAAAGTATGATGCCGCTTTCAAGGGTTGGCGCAGAAACAAGAACAATCAATTCGCCTTCAACTTTGAAAAGAACAGCAAGGAGTCCGTATTTGTTGAAGGAAAGGGCTTCGACAGCCGCTCCCTTGCGGAGACGGAAAAGGAAACTCTCCTGAATATAATGAACATCATAGGCATAGCTCTCCTGCTGTTTGTTGCATTTTATAACATAATCTCAAAGATAATAGTAGGACTGCTTGACCTTGCAGGAGTCAATGTGCATACGTCGTTCGGGGAATCCTCTTTCTTCGGCGGAAGCACCGAGATAGTGATCACCTATCTTGCAATGGCGGCTCTCAGTCTGCTCGTGCCTGCGATATATCTGCACGTCAAGCTGAAAATGCCGTTTCGGGTGGAGTTCATGTGCTCACTGAACGACTCGTTTGAGCTTATGGGAGCTATTGCGGCAACGCTGATAATGTGCGTCGTTGTATGTGTACCCTCTACATACTCGGGCGACAAAATGGAGATATTCACGTATTTCAAGAACATAAACGCTGATGTCTCGCTCTGGGGACAGAAGGACTTCGTTATATATACGGTCTTTGATGTTATCGTTATTTCTATCCTCGCTGAGAGTATGCTGCGCGGAGCTGTATTCAATGCGCTCCGTCAATTCGGTGATGTTTTCGCTGTCGTTATAACAGCTGTCATTGCAGGACTTATTGCCCCGGATTACAGCGAGATACCTGCTGAGATACTCATTTCCGTCGTTGCAGGAGCAGGTGTGCTCAGGAGCGGCTCCATTTTCACGGCTTATGTTGTCAGAGCGGTCTATAAGATGTATTGTCTTGCGCTTGTCCTTATCGAGAGCGGTAATTCTGATAGAATAATAACCGAAAGAATAGCTTTCATGCTTGCGGGACTTGTTATCGGTACGGTCGGCTATTTTGCCGTGCTGAGAAGAAGAAAGAAAAAGGGTACGGCACGCCTTGCCGCGTACACCTCGGAAATTTCAGATACGAAGCGCTTCGGCATTGCTCTGAAATCGTTCCCGTTCGGAGCGGTAGCCTGTCTGTGCATACTCGTCCTCATCAAGAGGGTGCTGCTCTGATATGGAAGAGAAATACATGAGGCGGGCGCTCGAGCTCGCAAGGGAAGCATACGACAAGGGCGAAGTGCCTGTGGGCGCAGTCGTGGTAAAAAAGACGAGCGGCGAGATAGTCGGTGAGGGACATAACAGGCGCGAGGGCGCGAAAAATGCTCTCGCACACGCTGAGATACTGGCTATCGACGCTGCCTGCAAAAAGCTTGGCGGCTGGCGGCTGCCCGAGTGCGAAATCTATGTCACGCTCGAGCCCTGCCCTATGTGCTGCGGAGCTATCATAAATTCGCGCATCGACAACGTCTGCTTCGGCGCGTATGACCTCAAAAGCGGCTCGGCTGTTTCGGTGCAGAAAATGTTCGAGCTGCCATATAATTATCGTCCCGAGGTCTGCGGAGGAGTTCTCGAGGAGGAATGTGCGGAGCTGCTTTCGTCGTTTTTCAGGGAACTCAGAAAGAATAAAAAAAATTTTTGAAAAACGCTTGACAAATCAAAAAATGTGTGCTATAATATTTAAGCAGTCAGTTAAGACGGCAATGCGAGTGTGCTGGAATAGGCAGACAGGCACGTTTGAGGGGCGTGTGTCTCACGACGTATGGGTTCAAGTCCCATTACTCGCACCAAGAGGCTTATCACGAAAGTGGTAAGCCTTTTTTGTATTGACTTTTCGGATAAAAGGTGGTATAATACATTCAATGCAGTGTATCTGCATAATCATTTTTAAGGAGTATTTTTTTGAAAAATAACAATTACATGGAGATAGCAGCGTAAACGGAAGGTTTGCGAATAACTGTCTCACACAAACCTCCCGTATTGCAGTCAACAAATTTTCAGGAGGAAAAATAATGAATACAAATGACTATATTATCCGTAGAGAAAACGAAAACGATCACTTTGAGGTCGAAAATCTGATAAGAGAGGCTTTCTGGAATCAGTATAAGCCGGGTTGCGACGAGCACTATTTTGCACACATACTGAGAGCTCACCCCGATTTTGTCCCCGAGCTTGACTATGTTGCCGAGCTTGACGGAAAATTAGTGGCAAGCATAATGTACGAAAAGGCACGGCTTACAGATGAAAACGGAAACGTCAAGGAGATAGTCACTCCCGGTCCGATAAGCGTGCTCCCCGAATTTCAGCGCAGAGGTTTAAGCAGACTTCTGCTCGAAAAAACCTTTGCGATAGCCGCTGAAATTGGTTACGAAGCCGTTGTGAATTTCGGTGACCCATGCAACTACATCAAGCGAGGCTACAAGAGCTGTAGGAAGTATAATGTGTGCCTCGAGGGAGGAGTCTTCCCGTCCGCTCTGCTTGTAAAGGAGCTCAAAGAGGGAGCGCTCGACGGCAGAAGGTACATCTATTCCGTTGGTGACGCTGAAACCTTCTCACAGGAGGCTGCTGAGGAATTCGACAGGAGATTTCCGCCGAAGGAGAAGGGCTGGTCTCCGCATCAGGAGGAATTCTACATTTACAGCCATTCCTCTATAAACTGAACACATAAAAAAAGGCTTGCCGCAATTGCAGTAAGCCTTTTTTGCTGATATCGGGATTTGTATGTCGGAGATTCTCCGTTAAAGGTCAATTCTGAGCAGGCTGTGCGCTGTCCTCAATAACCTTTACTATCTCGGGATAATACTTCTGAATGGACTCAACACAGATGTCGATGTAGTCCACTATCTGTTCAAGCACAGAGCCGCTCTTGATAGTTGCGCAGCAGCTTACAACGATATCACCCTGAGAGTCAATGTACATCTTGCTGTTGTATGTCTCGGGGTCGGCATTATAGCTGTTCATGAGCCTTGTGAGCTCGGTACGTACCTCCCTGAAGCGTGCGATGCGGTTGATGAGCATGATGAAGCTGCTCTCATCTTCGTTATAGCTGATGAAGAACATCAGGTCAGCGCTTCCGTTAGGCAGCTTTGCCACGAACCAGATCACGTCTTCGTTTTTGTCATCGGTCTTGAAGTTTATCTTGTGGTCTTTAAGGTATCCTGCAACGCCGTTTATTATCTTGTTCATATTATTTCCTCCTGCGGTTTAGGCATTATTGCAATTTAACAGTGAACGGCAAAAATCATGGCGTTCACTATCTGCAAGGCACTTTAAATCATTTTTTCAGTAAATGTCAAAACTATTTTGACGCCGACTATATTATATCATACAGAGTGGATTTTGTCAATGACATCAACAAAAAAAGCCTGCAAAATGCAGGCTTTTTGTATCTTATTTGAGCATATCGGGAGTCGGGTCGATGATCTTATCGGCAGGAACCTCGATTTTAATTACGTCCTCTTTGTCGTTTGCGTCGTCTTTTGTCGGGAAGAAGCAGACAGTCACCTTGTCACCGAGCTGTTTATCCGTAAGCTTGAAGCCGCCGACAATGCCGTTAAATTCGCCGTTCGGAGCAAGCTCATACTCCTCACTTACGACTGAGTAAATGTCCTGATCAAACTTGCTGTTGCCGTAAAGATCGGCACCTGTGAAGTAGCCTATCTCGGTCTTATTTTTGTCGTTGAGACAGAGATAGAAGTTGTTGAGGGTATTCAGCTTGTATGCGGTATCAGTCTCGTTTTTAATGGTGATGTCGAGGTAGTAATAGTCGCCGTCAACATCTTCGCCGGGGTCAAGACGGATAACAGAGTTGAGGGTGAAGCCTGTATCGTTGCCTGTAGCTTCCTTTTCGAGCTCTCCCTTTATCTCGTTTTTACCGATATTCTCGTCAGTGTATATCTTCCCGCTGTCAGCCTTTTTCTTGGTGTCCTTTTTCTTGCCGCATGATGTCATGGAAGCGGCAAGCATTACAGCCGATAAGAGAGCGGCTGTCCTCTTTAAAAATACTTTCATTTTTTCCTCCGTATATTCATCGCGCAGACCGCGAATTTTTTCAAAGTTACAATATAGTATATCACATTTTCGGTGTGATTGTCAAGCACCCGAAATAAAAAATCAGATTTCCCGAAAACGTGCGGAAGCTATTGCAAACAGCGCGAAAATGTGTTATATTAATAATGTATTAATAATTCTGCGGCGCAACACTGCCGCAAATACTACACGGAGGGATCAATATGCCTTTTATCAATGTAAAAACTAACGTAAATGTA
>ONNL01000050.1 GCA_900319195.1 uncultured Ruminococcus sp.
TGGTGGTTGTTGTGCTTGTTGTAGTGGTGGTCGATGTAGTCGTTGTGGTAGTTGTAGCAGTAGTGGAAGTAGTCGTTGTAGTAGAAGTGGTAGTTGTGGAAGATGTTGTTGTAGTTGTTGCAGCTGTAGTAGTGGTAGTAGTAGTTTCTTCTTCCTTGTTTATGACATCGACCTTGCCGTTATTCTCGATGAAGCCGTTGCCTGTATAAGAAACGGAATAACCCTCGGGAACGTTTTCCTCGACGATATAGTATCTGTATGATATGCCCTGACTGTCGGTCTTGGGAAGGTCTTTGACTGTTGCTTTCCATTCTCCTGCAGCGTCAAGAGTGATGTCCTTTACCTTTTCAACCTTGATAGTAGGAACGGTATAGTCCTTGCTTCCTGCGTCAGCGGATTCGTCAGCAGCAACCAGCCAGCTTTTAACTGCTGTGAAGGATGCCACATATCCGTCCTCGACCTTGAGGGTATACATTCTCGTTTCCGAATCGGATGAATTGATGTATGCATAGCCATTGGGGCTTACGACTACGCCTGCATTAAGGCTGTATGTGCCGTCTGCTGCGGAACAGGTAACACCCTTGCTGTCAACACCGTATGTCAAGTCACCCATTGTCAGTGTGTCGCCTTCAACAGTACCGAAGGATCCATAGTCACTCGGGTCACAGATGGCGTTTCCTTCTTTGGTGCCGATCTCAAGCATCTTTCTGTAAACAGGAATGATGCTGAGAAGTCCCTGTGCATAGTGCTCTTCTGCTCTTGTCTTTGCGTCAAGCTCCTCAGCAGCCTGAACACCCTTGTAGTAGTCAATGGTCGCGCTCATGTCGCTGAGCTGTTCATCGGTAAGCTCTGTGAGTGCCTTATAAATGGTAAGAGTAACACTGTCAGACGAGTGGTCTTTTCCGCCGTCGTCCCAAGTCTTTTCAGCTGTCACGGTAAGTGATGTGCTGTTTGTCTTAGCGCTGCGGAATGCGGCAAAGTGGCTCTCCTGACCGGCGCTTATCCTGTCTGCTATCATGTTTCCGTCAACGCTGTTCGGATGAAGCTCACAGCCCGGTGCAAGAAGAACTCCGAGCATCTGCTGTGTTCCGATAGTTGTACCGCCTGATGATGTGAGCGTCTCTGCGTCGAATGTGCTCGGCGCAGCGTTGATGAAGTTCCAGAGTACGTTTGTACCCGTATAGATAGACTTTTCACCAAGATTGAACGTCGTGCCGTCAATGCAGTGGTATTTGAAGTTCTGAGCGTTTATCTCAAGAGTAGAAGCTCCCTGAAGGTCTACATTGAATATGATCTCCTGATCGCCGTATTCCTTTAGTGTACTGTCAAAGTTTACATTGTTGAAGTTTACTGTAGCTCCCAAAAGATCGTTCGTTGACAACTCCGAAGCTGTGACGTTTATTACATTTGTTCCCACTTCAGCAAGGTCTATAGTACCGCTTTTGAGGTCATCAGCCGTAAACGTCTTGACTGCCGCCTTATTCTTATAGCTCTCCGATACTGCAAAGTAGGTGTCTCTGAGACCTGCAAAGTCGATGAAGCTCTCACTTGCGTGAGCGAAATAAGCGGGGTCTGTGACATTATCCTTATACAAGTGGATAAGTCCGGCGTGATCACTGAACGAACCGAAATAGAGCGCAACGTCATTCGTGCCGTTAGCCGCCTTGGTACCGTAGTCTATGTTTCCGCCTGTGATCGTATGGAACTGATAATCGGGCGTTACAACAAGGTCGGTATTCGTCTTCGGACTCCACCAGAATTCTCCCGTACCGTTTTCAAGCGAAACGGAAGCAACGTCGAGAAAGCGTCCTGCGTCGGCGTATGTTGACTGTATGTACATCGGTTCGATGTTGATGACATGAGGTGCCGCAAAGTTCATATTCTGATGGCTTCCCTTAGCTCCGTCAAGAAAATCGAAAGCAAAGAAACCGAAGTCTCCTGCTACCCCAAGCTCGTTTCCTCTGTACCACATTGAGTCCTCATAGCTCTGCAGTATCGGAAGTCCGTCTGCCGCATACTCCTCCGCGTCAGCCGTAGCAAAGTTCATTGCAGGCAGGAAGCCCGATATAAACACTGCCGCAGAAGCTGCCGCACTCAGTATACGTTTTGCGAATTTGTTTTTCATTTTCATGATCCTCAATCCTTTCATAAGATTTCAAACCCCTGCCGAAACCTGAAAAAAGCATGGATTTGATAAATATATTATACCATAAAAGCGACGTGATTTCAAGGAAATATCAAAATTTGAGGACTGTCAATCATACGAAATTCAGGGGTGCTTTTTGTTAAAAATAGTGGATTATTACATCTGTTCTGTTAATAAATAAAATGTTATAACCAGTTTTTGAACAATTAACATAAAAATAACCAAAGAGAAATGCGGAAATTCTCGGAAAAGCCTCTTGCGTTTTGCGCTAAACTATGATAATATATATAATTGTATTATATCCTCATAAGAGGAATAGTAACAAGGAGGGAATTTAATATGAACAAGAAGTTCAACACACGATCCATGGTCCTTCTCGGACTGCTGACGGCAGTTGTTGTCGTTTTCTCATTCACCCCGATCGGCTCGATACCGATAGGTCCGCTCGTTATCACCCTCAATGTGATACCCGTAGCGATCGCAGGAATAGCCCTCGGCCCCATAGGCGGCGCAGTCATGGGAGCAATTTTCGGTCTGTTCAGCTTTTTGCAGTGCTTCGGAATAGGTATCCCCAGCGGAATGGGTGCTATGCTCGCGGATATAAACCCCGTGCTCGCTTTCGTTCAGCGTTTTGTTCCGCGTACACTCGACGGTTTCCTTATCGGCTGTATTTTCAGAGGTCTCTCAAAGGTCAAGAGTCCCAAGGCAATGCGTGCTGTAATTTCTGTAGGTACAGCAGTATTCTCACTTGCACTTTTCGCTTCGGCTTCGGCACTCCTCTTCTCACAGAAGGCAGTACCCGCTGAGTATAAATTCTCGTCCGAAAGCTCTGACGGTGTCGTAAGACTCGGAATCAACGGCACAGACGGCGAGGAAGTCCTCGTAAAGCTCAGCGGTGCAAACGGTACTGAAAATGTGACGCTCAGCGGCGGAGAAATAGTTTCAAACGGAGACGCACTCGTTTTCAGTACAAAGGGCGAGACAGCTCTCTCAGGACTTGAGGACGGAACATATACATTCGAGGAGATAAAAGCTCCTGCACATCTCTCGGCTCCCGACAAGACCGAGTTCACTGTTAAGGACGGCAATGTCACAAAGGTCGGCAGCGAGGACGCAGAGTCAAACAATATCCTCATTACAAATAAAAGAGTCAGCAAGCTTGCGGACATGAAGGGTCAGACAGCATTTGCCTGCATTTTTATCGCACTTCTTGCATTCCTCGCAGGCTGGCTCGCTACAAGCGCAAAGAAGATAAAGCCGCTTCACACAAGCTTCGCTATCACGGGCTTCTGCACGGCTTTCCTCAATACACTGTTCTTCATGTCGGCACTCATCATGCTCTTCGGCAATACCGATTACGTAAAGGGACTCATGGGCGGCAAGAATGTACTTGTGTTCATCTGCACATTCGTCGGTGTCAATGCGGTATTTGAAATGGTAGTTTCAACTATCGTTACAAGCGCAGTCTGCATAGCTCTCTATAAGGCTAAGCTGATAACGCTCCCCGTTGATGACAGCGCCGTTGACAAGAAGAAGTCGTGATCGACAGTATCATTTATACAGAAGTTTTATACGTTTTATCAAGGGAAGCCTCTGAGCAAGGCTTCCCTATTTTCTTGCCTGAAGGCTTTACTTCAGATTTTCTCCCCATATAGCACCTAAAAAGACCTGTGGTCTTTCAAAACTTACAATGGTGCTATATGGGGAGAAAATTTCAAA
>ONNL01000195.1 GCA_900319195.1 uncultured Ruminococcus sp.
CTGCTTTAGCTGCGTAGAGGAGCTTATAAGACGTCAAGCGGCGAAGCCGATTGGAGCCTGCGTAGCAGGCGTTTCTCGAAGCTTTTATCTTTTAAGGCTTCGAGAAACAGTATTTGAGACAAAGGATTCTCTCCCGTACCCTTTTCCTAAAGCTTTAGTTTGAAATTTTTTAGGGATATAGCGCTTGCAAGTTCTTTTAGAACGGCAATTCGTTCTGCGCCATATTGCCAGCGCTATATCCCTAAATAATTTGAAGCAAAGCCCTCAAGAAAGAAATAGAGGGAAGTCCCTGTCTTAGAGAACTTCCCTCCATAAATCTTACAAAGCTATAATTTGTTATTTACTCAGTAACCGGAAGATTAAATGCTCCGCCGGAAGCAAGGAACTTCTGGATAGTGAGAGCGTCCTGCGAGGTAACACCGTCGCCGTTGCCGATCACATCAGCGTCCACGGGATTTGTTACGGTAAATACGTTCGGATTTGCGGCAGCCTGCATGATAAGCGTCGGGTCAGCTACTGAAACCTCTCCGTCGTCATTTGCATCGCCGGGGACAGATGAACCGAGTCCCATTGCGTAGTAATTGGAAAGTGCAGTTATCGTCCTTACGCCGTCTCCGTCGATCCTATACACTGCCTCAACATTTACAGCCTTGCCTGTGCCGACCGAGTTAACAGTGTTTATGATGTCCTGAGTACCGAGGTAGAATTTGCCCGTGCTCTCAAATTCAATGTATGTGCCGTTTGAGTCGGAAGCGATAGTATTAACTCTCTCAACGAAATTAGCTGTAACTACTGCTGTGGTAGTTGTAGGAGCGGGTGCAGTCGTTGTAGTCGAGGTGGTTGTAGTAGTTGTTGTTGTAGTGGTCTCGGTCGTTGTAGTTGTTGTTGCAGGCTGTGAGCTGCCGTTTCCGCCGAAATCAAAGTTTTCGTTTATCTCAGAAGCGCTTGCCGCAAGCTTTTTCATTGCAGTAGCGTCGCCGCCGTAGATGTCAGCAAGACCGGCACAAGCGATAGCGAAGCAGCCGTTGTAGTCGAGTGCGCCCTCTGTGTAGTACCAGCTGTCTGCGTGGTCCTGATAGCCGCTGCTGTCGGGGCCGCCTATAAGCAAACCGTAGTTGGTGTACTTAGCCGACGGGTTATCAGCCGAGGTCTGACCGTTTTCGCCGGGGTTAGCAGCACGGTGGTGGATATGTGTCGGCCAGTTTGAACCGTAGCCTACAAGGAAACTGTAATTATATGAGTTGTTTCCGAGGATATAGTCCATCTGGAATTTTGCAGCCTTTGCGTAGCTTGATTCCGCAACGCTATTTGCTGATGTATCGCCCTTTGCAAGCATCAGTGCGTCCATCTGAACAGCGCAGTTATAACGCGAGCCGCCCCAGTCATTTGCTTTATACTGGCTCTCGGAGAGTCCGCCTGCGTTGTTGTATTCCATTTTGAGCTCGTTATAGAATGCCGAGTCTCCTGTTGCCTTGTACATCATAGCTGCATAGCCCTGATACTGCTTATCCCATGTGTACTTATAGTAATCGTACACACCTCCGTACTGTCCGTTGTTGGGGACTACAGACGGCTTAGAGCCGGCACCGCAGAGCCACATCCAAGTCTGAGCGATAAGAAGCTCGTCCTGTGCATCAGCAGCTGAATCGTACATACCGCCCATGCCGCCGCAGTAGTTTCCGCTGTTGTTCTTGCCGAAGTCGTAGATAGCCTTTGCGTATTTAAGGCACTTAGCAGAATATGTCGGGTCGGAGTCTTTGAAGATGTATGCAGCACCGCCGAGAGCAGCCGCAGCATCGCCGCAGACAGCAGAGTTGTTCTGTCCTGATGTGAGCCAGTAGGTCGGACGGTTATAGGTCTGTATTTCGGGAGACTGCCAGTAGCTATGGTCACTTACATCGGAAACGACTGAGCACATAGTCAGAACCTTGTCCGAGCTGTCGAGAGCTGTGACCTTCATGAAGTAGTCGGCAGCACGTCTGAGCTCATATTCGAGGTGGTCGCGGCAGCCTGCCTTTTCGTAGATGCCGGGGAAAAGATACTCTGACATTGCAAGACTTGAAGCGCCGAAGCCGATAGTCAGGCTGAATTTTATGTGGTCGCCCGCATCGTGGAAACCGCCGCTTACGTCAACTTTACCGTCACCGTCGGGATCGAGGATAGAAGTTGCAGCTGAATTGAAGTTGCTTGCATCCGAGAGAGAAGCCTCAGCGTCGTAGGTATGGCAGTCACCTCTCCATGTGAGCGGACCGTCGGTAATGCCTGTGCCGCAGGCGTTTGAATCGAAGAAGTACAGTGACGTTGCGAGTGCTTCAAGGTAGTTGTTGTCAGCAGCGTCCGCTGTAAGTGTCGAAACAGGAACAGAAGTAGCCGCTACACCTGCACATACAAGTGCAGAGAGAAATTTCTTAGCTTTATTAAACATAGTTTACCCCTTTCATGAGCCGTCTGTGGAGTGAGTGCAGGCACAACACAGACATTATATAATGATAATTTCATTATACCATATTTTTGGGATAAAATGTGACTAAATTATGAACAAATCATTATCAAAGACCATTTTCGGCAGTTTAATAAAAAAGGCATATCCAAATTTGTGTAATATCACGATTAAAGGCGCGGCAGGCGGCTTCGGCTTGAAAAAATCGTGGACATAATGTATAATGGATATGATAAATAATTTGAAACGGTGATATTATGCCAAGATTTTTTACAAATGAGCTTGACGAGGGCAATATCGTCCTCACGGGAAGCGACGCTGTCCACATAGGACGCTCTCTGCGTATGCGAAAGGGCGAGGCGGTAACGGTTTGCTGCAACGGCATCGACTACAACTGCACTATCCGCAGTATTACCGCGGATTCCGTGTATCTTGACCTTGTTGAGAAGCACCGCTGTGCCGCCGAGCCGAAGATAGATGTGACGTTGTTTCAGGCTGTCCCGAAGCTTGACAAGCTCGAATTCATAATCCGCAAGAGCGTCGAGCTCGGAGTGACGAGGGTAGTGCCCGTACTTACGAGAAGGTGCGTGTCACGTCCGACTGAAAAGGACTTTGCAAAGAAGCTCGAACGTCTGAGGAAAATCTCCGCCGAAGCCGCAATGCAGTCGGGGAGGGGGATCATCCCCGAGGTCACGCCTATCGTGAAGTGGAATACCGCTGTGGACATGATGAGGGAGCTCGACACGACGGTGATACTCTATGAGGAGGAGGGCGGAAAGTCCTTTGCGGGTGTAAAGCTCGATGATAAGCAGAGTATAGGACTTGTCGTCGGCAGTGAGGGCGGATTCGACGGCGAGGAGGTCGCGCTCGCGGTAAATGCAGGTGCGGAAAGGGTCTGGCTCGGGAAAAGAATACTTCGTTGTGAAACTGCACCAATAACAGCCCTCTCAATTTTGATGTTTTTAACAAATAGTATGTAAATATTGTGTAAATAGTTGAAATTTGTGAAACAACGTGATATAATATAAATATGATTTATCGGACACGTTCGCAAGCGACCGATAAGCTTCGGGTGCGGCAAGTCTTTCTGCCGTGGAACGACCGAAAACTACTTGCGGAGAAATGAGGAATATTAAAATGAGTAAATTTTTAGTCGCAGCATTAGCTGTAGGTGCTGTCGCAGCTGCAGGATACGTCATTTCAAAAGCTATAAATTCAAAGCCCGATAATTCCGATTATGATACGGATGATTTCGATGATGCTTATGATACAAGCGACGAGAGCATTGACTTTGAGATCAATGATGAATCCGCAGATAGTTCTGATGAAAATGCCGAGAACGTTGACGAAGTAAAAGACGCAGAGGCTAAGGCTGAGGATCTCGAGGAGAGCATCGAGGACTGATTTTCTGAACACGGGAGGGAGCTTTGCTCCCTCTTCTTGTTTTATTTGACACTATCGACAAAAAGCGACGTAATAATATGTGCAATCCTACAAAGATACAATTTTACTCTTGACATTTCGGGAATGCTTTGGTATAATAATAAAGCTGTCTGTCAAGGACATCTCAATTTGAAGTCCGAGGCGTAACTCAGTTTGGTAGAGTGCTTGGTTTGGGACCAAGATGCCGCAGGTTCGAGTCCTGTCGCCTCGACCAGAAAAATTTTTCAAAAAGATTTGAAAAAGTACTTGACAAACTGATTTAGGTGTGATATAATAATTAAGTCGAAAACGCTGGTGTAGCTCAGTTGGTAGAGCAGCTGATTTGTAATCAGCAGGTCGGGGGTTCGAGTCCGTCCACCAGCTCCAGTTTACCGATGAAGAATCGGTAAATTTTTTTGAAAATCTATGTGGGAGAGTTCCCGAGTGGCCAAAGGGGGCAGACTGTAAATCTGTTGCTTTTCAGCTTCGATGGTCCGAATCCATCCTCTCCCACCA
>ONNL01000013.1 GCA_900319195.1 uncultured Ruminococcus sp.
CATACCCGTGATGAGTGTGCGGTATTTTTGCACGTAAACGCGAAAACCTCTTGACAAATCTCGGAATATGGGGTATAATATAAAAAATCCTGTTATTTGTGAGGTGTATTTCCTTATGGACGGTGCCGCCGCCTGTAGTATCAATACGATCAAAAAGAAAATTATGGCATAGCTTGCACTCAAGCTATGCCTTTTTGTAATTTCGGGAATAATTTTTACTTAAATAATCGTAATCGGAGGATCTGATAATGTTTTGGCAGATAATTCTGCAGCTCATACTTATAGCTTTCTGCATAACCTGCTGCTGCGCGGAAACGGCAGTGATAGCAATGAACGACGCTCATCTCGAGAAAATGGCTGAGGACGGCGACCGCCGCGCAAAACGTCTGAAAAAGCTCACGGGCAAGCCTACGCGGTTTCTTGCCTCGCTCCACGCGGCTGTTGAGGCGGTGAGCCTCTTTGAATCGGCACTCGCAGGGATAGTCTTCTACAACGAGCTTACGGAAACGCTCGACGAGCTCTGGGCGGCTGTTATCGCAGCTTTGGCTTCGGCACTTGTGCTGACCTTCCTGTTTATCACCTTCGGGGAGCTTGTCCCGAGGGCTATCATTAACAAATCGCACGAAAAGACTGCTCTCAGGCTCAGTGGCTTCATCACGGCTGTGTCCTATGCCTTCATACCGCTTGTCGCGGTGACGAGCGCTGTTTCGGGAGCTATCCTCAGACTTGCCGGATACAGTCCCTCGGGCAATGACGACACCGTCACCGAGGAGGAGATACTCATGATGTCCGACGCCGGCGCGGAAAAAGGCACTATCGACGAGGACGAAAACCGGATTATCAAGAATGTGTTTGCCTTCGACGACCTCACCGCCGAGCATATCTGCACTCACCGCACCGATGTCTCAGTGCTCTGGGAGTCCGACAGCATTGAAAAGTGGGAGGAGATGATACACCTCACACGTCACTCGGATCTCCCGATATGCCGCGACAGCGTGGACAATGTTATAGGCATTCTCGACGCAAAGGACTACTTCCGCCTTGACAACAAGAGCCGTGAGAATATTATGGCGAATGCTGTTCGTGAGCCGTATTTCGTGCATGAGAGCATGAAGGCTGACCGTCTGTTTGAGATAATGAAGCAGAAGGGCGCTGACCATTTTGCAGTCGTTGCGGACGAATACGGCGGCATGAGCGGTATAATCACCGTTGCCGACCTGCTCGAACAGCTTGTGGGAGAATTTTCAGACGACGATGATGAAGCTTCAGAGCTGAAGATAGAGAAGATAAACGAAAAGACGTGGTATATCCCCGGGACAGCAACACTCGGAGAGGTGTGCGAGGCTCTCGATATGGAGCTCCCTGCCGATAAGTACGATACCTTCGGCGGATATGTCATTGACGCACTCGGTGAAGTCCCGAGGGACGCGCGTCAGGTCAGTGTTAATGCCGACGGTCTCCATATAAATGTGCTGATAATCAGACACCACCGTATTGTATTGTGCAAGGTGAAGAAAATATCGCAGAAAATCGAAAACAAGTCCGAGGAATAAAGGACACAGCCGACAGTAAGGCGAGAATATGCAAAAAACAGGCATATCCATGTGAATGGAGTGCCTGTATGGATGCTTGTATGTTTTATAGCGGGGAGCTCTCTGTGAAAAGAGACCTCCCCAATTTTGTTTCTTGAAGGCTTTGCTTGAAATTTTTAAGGGATATAGCGCTAAAAAATGTGCCTATAAAACTTCAATATTGGTATCACGTTCATGCGGTATGCGTGTTTGTTGATATATTGCCGCTTTACTCCTCGGTCTCTGCCTTTTCTTCCTTGACAGTTTTCTCGAGGTTCTGCATAGTATCTTTAAGACCCGAGAGCTTCTTATTGAGTTCCGCAGAGCTTTCGGAAGTCTTATTGATACTCTCGTCGAGCTCACCGAGAGCCGAGATAGTAGTTTCAAGTATATTAACGAGCTGAGCAATGCTGTCGGAGTCCATAGTAGAATTTTCGTTACAGAACAGAACGACATTCTGGAGAAGGGTCTTGACACCTTCAAGCTTTGCATTTGAGGAATCTCCCGACTCGTCTATCTTGCCTGCACTTGTGCTTATATCGGCAATATTGCTGTTCATGCTCTCGATAATAGAGGTGCACTCTGTACGGATATCGTTAAGCTCGGACTTGATATTGTTGAATTCCTCCTCGCTTACCGATGAAGAACCGCTCCTGTTGTAAATGCAGTTTGTGGGGACATTCAGACCTCTCAGAATAGCTGTTGCCATTTCACGGCAAGAGGAATATCCGCACGCGTGGCAGTCTATACAGCGCTCATCGGCTGTGGTCTTGTTCATCTTCTGATATATGGGCTCGAGCTGCTGAGCGCTCGGAGTCATGCTCGGCATAGATGACTTGTAGTTTCTGAGGAAGTCTGCAAGCCTAAGCTCGTTATCGAACTTCTTGAAGAGCTTATCGTCGCCACGTCTGAGACCGCCCTTCGAGCGTGTTCTGATGTTGTTCTCGTGCGGCTCCATGTTGTTTCTGACTTCAAAGTGAGAGAGATTTACCCCCGTACCCGCTGAAAGCGTACAGCCGAAGTTGCAGGAGAGCACGTCATAGAAGTCGGGGCGCTTAGCGTCAGAGAGCTTTGAATAGCCTGCTATTTCGGGATAAGCGTTGTTTATTCCCGAGGAATATGCGATATTGAGGTCAGGCTCAAGAGTCCAGATATTCTCTCTCATTCCGCCCGGACGGTTGTAGAGGATACCGAAAATACCCTCCTCGTCGTCGTAAGTGAATTTATTATCGTCGGGAGCATTCAGCGGAATGTCGATACCGTTCTGCTCGAAGAATTTCATGAGCTTTCCGAATGTGACGGTATAATCTATAAGACCGGTCTCGAAGTTCTCTGCCTTTGAAGCAATGCAGGGAGTGAGATAGGCGATAAGATTCGACCTTCTCTGGTACTTCTTTATATATATAGCCTCGCAGGCAGCAGGGCTGTGTATCGGAGAGAGGTGAGAGAGGAGCTTGGGCTGATATGTCTCGATATAGTTGACAACAGCGGGACATTGCTGAGATATCATCTTATTCAGCTTGCCCTGTTCTGTTGTTCTTGCAGTCGCCCATGTGCATATATCCGCGCCGTATGAAACGTCATAGATAAAGCAGCCCTGATGGTGAAACCATTCAAGAATGCCCTTCCATTTTGTCGGATAAGCTATCTTGAGCACGGGTGAAACAAGAATTATTACCTTTTCGCTTACTATCTTTGACATACATTCGTTTGTGTCGTCGATGTAGTCTCTTGCGCCGTGGGTGCAGACCTTCAGACATTCACCGCAGGCAATGCACTTGCTGGTGTTGACTGATGTTACAAACATCCCCTTCTCATATTCGACTGTCTTGTTTGCCTCATCTGCGGGGCAGACTCTTATACAAGCATTGCAGCCGATACATTTTTCAGGCTTTACAATAATTATTTCCTGCATTGTTCCTTCTCCTTAACACCTGGTAAATATTATATATAAAATTGAGATAAACAAAAATTATTTGTTTTTAAGTGAATTAGCCTGATTTGCAAGAGCGGCAAGGTCTATCTTGCCCGGCTTTTTCTGAGCATCAGAGCTCTTTTTCTGCTCTGCGTCACCGCTTTTTTCAGTCGGTGCGGAGCTTTCCTTTTCAGCGCCCTCTGATTTTCCGCTGTTTGAGTCCTTATCCTTATTAAGAGCGTCAGCCATTTGCTTGAGCTTATCAAGTGAGGACTTCTTCTTTGCCTTGTCAGCCTCATC
>ONNL01000091.1 GCA_900319195.1 uncultured Ruminococcus sp.
ACTGTCATAGCAGGCGGACTTGTCTGCATGGTGCTGTTTGCCGCAGGAAAAAAGAACATCAGGAACTTCATCGCCGTAGGAGCGGCAGCTGCTGTTGTGATCGTGGTCGTGCTCGTGACCGACATTCAGTCGAAGGAGAGCTACTACAACGGTCAGAGGGTGCACAAGGACAACGCTGTCGGCACGGTGACAATGACCATTCGGTGCGATACGATAGTCGGCAAGACCGACAACGAGTACGTCCCCAAAAATGGTGTTATCCTCGATACCACGGAGTTTGACCTCGCGGAAGGCGAGACGGTGTACGACATTCTCAGCGAGGCGGCGCGTACCTACGGCATACAGACCGAAAATTCGGGCGGTGCGAGCTTCGTCTATATTTCGGGGATAAACTACATCTACGAGCTTGAATACGGCGACCTTTCGGGGTGGATGTACCACGTCAACGGCGAGTCCCCGTCCGTGAGCTGTGACGAATACGTGCTCAGCGACGGCGACAAAATTGAGTGGCTGTACACCTGCGACATCGGCAACGACTTGGGAGAGACTAAATGAGAAGCTTTTCGGAATTTAACCCTGCGGTAGTGTTCCTGTATTTCATGTTCGTTACGGGACCGGCTATGTTCTGCTCAAATCCCGTGATACTGGTACTTTCGCTTGCGGGAGCGGTGACATTCTTCCTTGTGAGAAACGGCTCGGCGCACCTTAAAAGTCACCTTGGATTTTTTCTGCTGTTCGTGATACTGGCGCTGATAAATCCGCTCATCTCGCACAACGGAGTGACAGTGCTGTTTGTGCTCAACAACAATCCTGTGACGCTTGAAGCACTGCTTTACGGCATAAATTCGGCAGTCATGGTGATCGCTGCACTGTACTGGCTCCGCTCGCTCACTCAGATAATGACGGGCGACAGGCTGATGTATATTTTCGGGAGATTCTCCCCGAAGCTTGCACTGCTCATCTCAATGACGCTGAGATTCGTGCCGCTTTTCAGCCGTCAGACCGCAAAGACGCGGAATGCTCAGAAGGCGCTCGGGTTATACAAGGACGACAACATCATCGACACCATTCTTGGAGACATGAGGGTGTATTCGATAGTCATAACATGGGCGCTTGAAAACGGCATCATCACTGCTGACAGTATGTCCGCTCGCGGCTATGGTACGGGCAGAAGGACGAGCTTCTCGGTCTTTCGCATGGGACTGCGCGATGTGATTCTGCTCATTGTAACAGGTGCACTGTTTGCGGTCTGCTGTATTGCTGCGGCGCAGGGCTCGCTGAAATTCGGCTTTTATCCCGCACTGAGCCGCTTACAGACCGATAGCACGGCTCTTGCAGGCATTATATGCTACGGAGTGCTTGCATTTCTGCCGTCGGTAATTGATATGGAGGTGAATATCCGTTGGAATTTATTAAGGTCGAGAGCCTGAGCTTTACCTATCCCGAGTGCACCGCGCCTGCCGTGGACAGCGTTTCATTCGCGGCAGAGCAGGGCAGCTTCAACGTGCTGTGCGGCGCTACGGGCTGCGGAAAATCGACGCTGCTGAGACTTTTCAAGCGTGAGCTTGAGGTGCGCGGAGAGAGGTCGGGACGGATACTCTACCGCGGCACTCCGACGGACAAGCTCGAAACAAAGGTGTCTGCGTCGCGGATAGGCTTCGTCATGCAGGACCCCGAGCAGCAGATAGTCACCGACAAGGTATGGCACGAGCTTGCATTCGGACTTGAGAGCCTCGGCACTCCTCAGGACGTTATCGCACGAAGGACTGCGGAAATGGCAAGCTATTTCGGGATCGGCAGCCTTTACGAAAAGAATACCGCCGAGCTCTCGGGCGGACAGAAACAGCTCCTCAATCTTGCTGCGGTAATGGTCATGCAGCCTGAGCTGCTGATCCTCGACGAGCCTACTGCTCAGCTCGACCCTGTTGCCGCCTCGGACTTCATCTCGACGCTGAAAAAGCTCAACGACGATTTCGGTCTGACTATAATGATCGCGGAGCACAGGCTCGAGGAGGTCATTCCGCTCTGCTCGCAGCTTCTGATAATGGAGCGCGGCAGGATAATTCTCAGCGGCAGTCCGAGGGACGTGATACCTCGGATAACGGACGCGGATATAATGTCGGGAATGCCCTCTGCGGCTCGGCTTTTCAGTTCACTTGACGGCAGGGGAGCGTGTCCCGTGACCGTCCGTGAGGGCAGGGACTTCCTTACGGGCAGCTATCGCAATTCTGCCCGAAAAATAGAGGAAAATGAATATACCCACAGTCCCGATACGGCGCTTGGATTCAAGGATGTTTACTTCCGATACAGCAAGGAAAGTCCCGACGTGCTGAACGGACTTTCGTTCAGCATTTACACGGGGGAGCTTGTCTGCATACTCGGCGGAAACGGCTCGGGAAAGACGACCTCGCTCTGCACCGCCGCAGGACTTCTCAGAGCATACAGCGGCACTGTGCGCGTTTTCGGGAGGAAGCTAAAGGAATACAGGAATCAGTCGCTCTACCGCGGCTGTCTTGCAATGCTGCCGCAGGACGTAAAGACTGTCTTTCTCAAAAATACGGTGCGTGAGGAGCTTGCGGACGCAGGGATAGCTCCCGAGGAGCTTCCGTTTTCGCTCGATGACGTGCTCGAAAGGCACCCCTACGACCTCTCGGGCGGACAGCAGCAGCTTGCGGCACTTGCGAAGGTGCTTGCGGTCAAGCCGAGACTGCTGCTTCTCGACGAGCCGACAAAGGCGCTCGACCCTGCCGCAAAGCTGAATATCGGACGAGTGCTGCGAAAGCTCAGGGACGAGGGAATGACTATCGCTATCGTCACGCATGATGTGGAATTTGCCGCGCTGTTTGCTGACAGGTGCATGATGTTCTTCAACGGAAAAATCGTCTCGGAGGGCACTCCGCGCAGCTTTTTTGCGGATAACAGCTTCTACACGACGGCGATAAGCCGCATGACAAGGGGATTCTTCGACAATGCTGTTACAGTCACCGACGCCGCGGAGCTCTGCCGCAGAAACGGAGCTGCTGATGATACTGATTAAAAATGTCGGAGTGCGGAGACTTGTACGGGTAAGTGTGCCGTTTATCCTGATACCGCTGCTTGCGGTCGCAGGGACGCTCGTATTCGATGTAAAGCGGAATCTGTTCGTATCAATGCTGATAGCGGTGCTCGCGCTTCTGCTGTTTTACACAGGCTTTGAGAGCAAAACAGTCGGCTCGCGGCGAATGGTGATAGTTGCGGTAATGACGGCGCTCTGCTTTGTCGGACGCTTCATACCGTTTTTGAAGCCGATGACCGCGCTCACGATAATAGCGGCGGTCTACCTCGGCGGAGAGGCAGGCTTTCTTGTCGGGTCATTGTCGGCTGTGCTCTCGAATTTCTATTTCGGACAGGGACCGTGGACGGCATTTCAGATGCTCGCATGGGGACTTATCGGGCTTTTTGCGGGAGTTTTATCCGACCCGATACGAAAGAGCCGCGTTTTCAGAACGGCATACGGAGTGCTCTCGGGAGTTGCGTATTCGATGATAATGGACATCTGGACGGTGCTGTGGTATAACGGCACATTCGGGTGGAAGTATTACCTTGCCGCGATAACGACCGCATTGCCGTATACATTGTCGTATGCGGTCTCGAATGTGGTGTTTCTCGTGCTGTTGTTCGAGCCGTTTGGCGAAAAGCTGGGACGTATAAAGAAGAAGTATGGGGTATAAACAAGATCCGCTTTTGTTGACTGATACCATTTAACACATTCAAGCACGCCTTGCGCAGAACTACTTGACCCTTAGTGTCCTACATTGCAAAGCAAGTCTGAATGTGTCGATTTATTGGGACTTTCGACTGCTCAATAATACAGCGCGTAGCCGTCGGCTGTCGAGCTTAGAACAGCCGCTATTTGCTTCGCTATCACATCAGGGTCGTCCGTCCACTCGCTCTCACCGCCTGCACCTGCCCACTTATCCGCCTTCCCGACCTTATACGGAGCAAGTCCGATAACAAGCTTCACCTCGTCACCTGTAAGGCTCTCCCATTCCGCAAGCGTCTCCATAAACGGACAGCTTTCGTTTCGGAAACCGAAATACAGCTGCGGCACAATATAGTCGCAGTAGTCGCCGCTGGCCGCCCATAGTCTCACGTCCGCATACTGCGAGCTGTAATCGCTTTCGATGTTGCCCTGCGGACTTATACCGAAAAGAAGCCGACTGTCGCACTCCTTGACCGTGTCGTGCAGCAGCCTGACAAGCGAATTTATGTTGCCGATCCTCCACGCTGAAAGGTCGTCGGAGCCGCTTGCCGCAAATTCGTCCGCGTCGAATGACGGCTCGGTCGTCGGGTAAAAATAATCGTCGATGTGCACTCCGTCCACCTCATATTTTTGGACTATCTCACGGACACCCTCCGCGATAAGCCCGCGCGTCTCCTCGTATGACGGGTCGAGCCACAGCCGCTCCCCGACCTGTTTAATGCGTCCGTTTTGCGAATCGTACCACTGCTTTGTGGTGAACTCCTGCGGCAGCTCGTTCATCTGCTGCACGGTCTGCAAGCGGAGCGGATTTATCCACGCATGGACAGAAATGCCGAGTCTATGCGCTTCGTCTAATATTATCGCAAACGGGTCGAAGCTGCTTCCGCAGAAGGCTCCCCTCGGGAAAATGTCGGAGTCGTAGTAAGCGTCGCCATTCGGACGGACGTGCACGTACACTGTGTTGACTCCCTCGGACTGCGCTGCGGTGAGCTTTTCAGCGATCGCGGCACGGAATTCGTCCGCGGTTTTTCCTGCGAGAATGTCCTCGTACAGCATATACGGCAGCCACATTCCAACGGGATCTTCATAGTTTAGCGGAGCATAGCTGTACGCGCATTCGGGGCGCAGGCTTTCGCTTTCAAATGCCGTCGGAGCGGCGCTGTTATTCGATTCCGCGGCACTGCATGAGGTGAACAGCAGGGCGGACAAAAATAATGGTGTGAATTTCTTCATGTTATCCTCGCATATTCGGGCAGACAAGTCGGCACGGCTTTGGTCGGCTTGAGATGTCATGTTTTTCATTAATTATATGCGCGGAGTTTAAGATTATTTCAAGCTTTAAGTGATATACTTGCTATAATGGCATAGAATACAAATTTGAAGGGAATGGTGCTCATGTATAAAAGGCTCATTGCACTTTCTGCGGCGGCTGCGGCGATATTCACGTCCTGCGCCTCGGGAAAGAAAAACAGCTCATCGGACGGAAAGTCCGAGTCCGCGGAGACTGCGACATATGCTGCTGACGGCGATCTTACCGCAACATTTCTCGATGTCGGCAAGGCTGACGCTATCGTCATACAGACAGGCGGAGAGTGCGCTGTCATTGACTGCGGTGAAAAGGGCGACGGCAAGAAGGTAGTCAAGCTGCTCGAGGAGAGCGGCGAGGACACCGTTGACCACCTCATCATCACCCACTACGACAGGGACCACGTAGGCGGCGCTTCAAAGGTCATAAAGGAGCTTGACGTGAAAAACGTATATGCTCCTGATTATGAGGAGGACAGCAAGGAGGTCGAGAAGTATGAGGACGAGCTTGACGACAAGGGGATAACTCCGCAGCTGTTGACAAGTGATGTGACATTCACGCTCGGAGAGGCTGAGTTCACCATATTTGCTCCGAAGCAGACAGATTACGGTCCCGATAACGACAATGACTTTTCGCTCGTCACTAAGGTCGTATACCGCGGCAATTCGTTTATCTTTGCAGGCGACGCAATGGAGGCACGTCTCGACGAGGTAATGGACATAGGCGACTGCGACGTGCTGAAGGTGGCATATCACGGCAGAAGGCTCGACAATACCGACGAATTCCTTGACGCTGTAACTCCCGAGTACGCTGTTGCCTGCACCTCAGCCGAGGAATTTGACGCAAAGACTCAGCAGTCACTTGCGAGCCGCTGTATCATGACCTACGCTACCTGCTATAACGGCACTATAACCATGCTCAGCGACGGTGTGAACATCTCATTCACGACCGAGAAGTGAGCTGACCTGATAATATACCGAAAGTTAATTGTTCATGGAATATTAACATATGGTCGGTGCAGATGTGCTAAAATAAAAGTAAGCATTTTATTGAAATTATGGGAAGTGAAATATTTGAGCGTACCTGCTTTGTATTTGGAGATAAATCTTTTCTCCGTTGCGATAATGCTGCTTGTTGTAGTAAAATCCACAGGTATAATGAAGATAGTTCAGCAAGGACGTTTTATATGCGCTTGTATCACAACGATAGTCTTTATCCTTTCGGATATGGTCGTGTATATGAGATATGCGGTGCATTTTGCCGCGGGACTTATAATCGCACTGAAAAGCGTGTATTTCCTCTCGACAACGCTGATGTGCTATCAGTGGATGAGGTTCTTTGCGAGCTATGACCAGCCTGAGAGGGAAATATCACCGAAAAAAGAGGCTTATATCCTTATTCCTGCGATGATACAGGTCGCCGCGACTATATTGAATGTGAACATGGGATTCATGTTCTATGTCGATGACAGCGGAGCATTCCGCTCAGGAAAGCTGTTCCTTATCCAGTATGCCTTTGCGTATATCTATATTGCGGCTGCGGCAGCAAATGCTGTGGCTAAAATGGTCCGCAACAAGAACTACGTCGATAAGGACAGATTCATCAATACGCTTATTTTCCTGTTTCTGCCTGCGGCGGCGGGAATATTCCAGTATTTCGTACAGGGACTTCCTGCGGCGTGCGTTGCGGTGACATTCTGCGTGCTTTCGATGTATTTCAACGCTATCTCGGATATAATCTCGGTAGACCCTCTCACAAAGCTCAACAACCGCAAGGAACTTATGCGGAGTATTTCCCGCAGAATGAAGAACTTCCGCGATGACGGTCCTGCGCTCTACCTGTTCATACTTGACGCTAATCTCTTTAAGGGGATAAACGATACCTACGGTCACCTTGAGGGCGATAAGGCTCTGAAGCGTATAGCGGAGGCAATGCGAGAAGCCTGTCAGCCGCTCAAAAGACGCGCAACTATCGCACGATACGGCGGTGACGAGTTCGTTATCGCAGCCGAGTTTGAGGGGGACGAAACTCCCGAGAGCCTGTGTATAGAGATAAACAGGATACTCTCGTGTCTCAATAAGGTGGATAATTCACCGTATGAGCTCACGGTAAGTATAGGCGTTGCTAAGTATACGCCATTTATCTCTACCGTCCGTCAGTTTATGTCGATTGCCGACGAGGAGCTCTATAAGGTCAAAAAGGCAAGAAAGATAAAAAGGTGAAATTTCCACGATAATAGGAAAGCTTCTATATAACTTTTCCTATTATTGTGGATATTTTAGTCCTTTATATACTATCTGTAATTATAGGCATAAGCAGAAGGAGTCGGAATTTCTTCCGACTCCTTCTGCTTTTTAGGGTGGTTTATATGAAAATTGAAGATCGCATGAGTTATGTTGCCGCCTGTGCGGCAGCCTCGTCCGGACGGAAATCACCGCCGCGTCCGCCGCCGTTTTTATCGGGCGGAGTCATACCGTTCGGCATATCACTCGGCATATCGTCGGGCATTGAGATGTCGCCGTTTTCGTCAGTCGGCATTTCGGGAGCAGCTCCGCCGCCGAAGCCGCCTGCACCGCCGTGTCCGCCGCCCATCATGCCGCCGCCCATAGTACTCTGTGTACCGATAGTGGAGACAACGCTGTCCGCGGTGAAGCTCTCAGCCTGTGTGCCGTCATTTTTGTAGCCGCCGTTCTCATAGAGTCCGAAGGTCTCCGCCGAGGACGACGAACCGCCTGTGTAGAATGTATATGTCTCACCCGTTTTGATGTCGGGCGAGCTGATAACTATGTTGATGAATTCCTTCTCGGGAGCAAAGCTCAGTATCTCGTTTCCGCTGCTGTCAAGGAGCGTTACGAGAGTGCCGCCCTCAAGCTGAGAGTCAAATGTATACGAAACGCTGTTCTGCGTCGAGGTGTCGTCGGGATATTCAGCCATTCCCGAGCTTCCTGCCGCTGCGAGGATACCGCCTGTTACGTTTATGCTGCTGTTTCCGTCGAGAGCGCCGTTTCCGTCATTAGTAGGACCGCTCACAAGGACTGCTCCGCCGCTTATGGTCATATCGCCGTTTGAGTCGAGACCGTCGCCGCTCGCGTTTACATAGACCATGCCGCCGCTGATGTTGAGCTCAACGCCGTTTGCCGCACTGCCCATAGCTCCCTGAGATGAGCCGTCGCTTGCGTTGAAGCCGTCGTCTGAGGAGTTGACCTCGACTGTGCCGCCGCTGACATTTATCACTGCGGACTCGATACCCTCATAGGACTTCGATACCGTGACGCTTCCGTCCGTGATGTCGAGCTGAGTGTCCGCGTGTATTCCGTCGCCGCCTGCGTCGAGAGTAAGCTCACCGCCGCTTATCGTGAGGGTGCCGTTTGAGTGGAGCGTGTCGTCCGACGCGCTGAGGTCGAAGCTTCCGCCGCTGATATTCAGCTCGGTGCCTGCCTTTATAGCCTTTGTGCTGACTGTGCCGTCGTCCTCATTTGTGGTATCGGCACCTGTGCCGGCCTTGTCTGTTTTTTCAGTCGTATCTGCATTGTCAGCCGTATTAGCAAGCGGAGTGATATTTGCTGTCTGTGTGACCTTTGCAGTATCCTCGGGAGTCTGCTCACCGTCGGGAGTTGCACCGCTTTCTGCGTCAAACCCACCGCGCATACCGCCGTGACCGCCAAAGCCGCCGTCCTGCATATTTGGCATTCTGCCGCCGAAGCCGCCCATACCGCCGAAATCATTTCCGCCGTGAGCTGCCGCATTGCTGCTGCCGCCGTTTGAGACTATCTTGACATTGCCACCGGCTGCATTGAATACTGTTTCAGCCTGAATGCCGTCGCCTCCAGCCGTTATATCAAATTCTCCGCTTTCGATGTAAACGAAGCCGAGAGAAGCGTCGTCTATGTTAGTTGCCTTTATACCGTCGCCGCCTGCGTCTATTGTTATATCAGCACTTGCCGCGGCAACGTAGTCCTTGCCCTTTATGCCGTTGCCGACCGCGGTGACATTTATCGTGCCGCCCGTTATGACAATATCGTCCTTGGAGCGTATACCGTCGTTATAATTTCCGTTTACCGTCAGCGAGCCGCTGCCGTTTATCGTGAGACTGTCCTCGCTGAATATAGCCGCGTCGGGTTCATCGACCGTATCCTCGGCAAATGTATACTCCGAGCCGTCCGTGACAGTATTTTGGCTGCCGTCCGCAAGAGTTATGAACGTCTTATCGCAGTCGGCAATATATATGGATGACGTAGTCGAGCAATTCAGCTCAGCACCGTCGAGTACAAGCTGTACCTTTGCATCGGGAGCGTTCACGATCATCTGACCGTCATCGAGACTGCCTGTGACATGATAAACTCCCTCGTCTGTTATCGTAACTATCGAGCCTTCTGCCAAAGCGCCGCTGCCGTCCACCTTTATGGAATCGCCGCTGAGTATTATCTCAGCCGTTACCGTGTCGTATGAGGGGTCAAGGTCACGGGCAGAAAAGAGGTCGGACGAGATAGAAGTAACTGCCGACATTGTATCTGCTGTCAGAGTGCTCTCCGCAGTTGTTTCAGAAACGTTTGAAGAATCCTTATCGGTTGAGACTGTACCCTTGCTGCATGATACCGAGACCGCAGCAAAAGTAAGCGCCGCTGTAAGAAATCCCAGTGTCCTTTTCAAGACTTCGGGATTATTCATATGATCACCACTTTCATCAGTTCCCATTCCCGATATTTGTTTTTCTCTGTTTCTATGCTTTGTATTATAAATTCCCGATATGTATTTTCTGTGATAGTTTTCTGAACTGTTGAAAAAAGGCAGGTGTTCAGACAGTCTTGTATATGCCGCGCCGAAGATTTAGTCTGAGTCAACGTGAAAATGCGGCGGAAATTGCAAAACAGCAAAAAATAATCAATGTTTGTATTGACTTATTTTCTCAAAGGTAGTATAATTATAAATGTACTATGAAATAATGTGATTTATTCATATAATTAATTAAACCGGAGGTTTTTAACAATGAGCAGAGTTTACAATTTCAGCGCAGGTCCTGCTGTTCTTCCTGAGGAAGTCCTCAAGGAAGCAGCTGAAGAAATGCTTGATTACAAGGGCACAGGAATGTCCGTAATGGAGATGTCCCACCGCTCAAAAGCATATGACCAGATCATCAAGGACGCAGAGAAGGATCTCCGCGACCTCATGAACATTCCCGACAACTACAAGGTCATCTTCGTACAGGGCGGCGCTTCACTCGTTTTCGCTGAGGTACCTATGAACCTCATGAGAAACGGCAAGGCTGCTTACATCATCACAGGTCAGTGGGCTAAGAAGGCTGCTGCTGAGGCTGAGAAGTACGGCGAGGTAGTAAAGGTAGCTTCCTCTGCTGACAAGACATTCTCATATATCCCCGATTGCTCAGACCTCGACATTCCCGAGGACGCTGACTACGTTTATATCTGTGAGAACAACACTATCTACGGAACAAAGTTCTGGGAGCTCCCCAACACAAAGGGCAAGGACCTTGTTGCAGACGTTTCTTCATGCTTCCTCTCGGAGCCTGTTGACGTAACAAAGTACGGCGTTATCTACGGCGGTGTTCAGAAGAACGTAGGACCCGCAGGTGTTCAGATAATCATCGTTCGTGAGGATCTCCTCGCAGACGGTCCTGCATTCAAGCAGACTCCTACAATGATGGACTGGAAGCTTCAGGCTGAGAAGGAGTCACTCTACAATACTCCTCCCACGTATGGCATCTATATCTGCGGCAAGGTATTCAAGTGGATAAAGAAGAACGGCGGTCTCGAGGGCATGAAGGCTATCAACGAGAAGAAGGCTAAGATACTTTACGATTTCCTCGACCAGAGCAATATGTTCCACGGAACAGTTGAGAAGAAGGATCGTTCACTCATGAATGTTCCCTTCGTAACAGACAGCGAGGAGCTCAACGCTAAGTTCATCGCAGAGGCTAAGGCTAACGGTCTTGAGAACCTCAAGGGACACAGAACTGTCGGCGGCATGAGAGCTTCTATCTACAACGCAATGCCTATCGAGGGTGTTGAAAAGCTCGTTGCTTTCATGAAGAAGTTCGAGGAAGAGAATTCGTAATTCCTTCAACATTAAATATTATTGAAAGAGGTTGACTTCAATGTTTAAGATCCAAACACTTAATAAGATTTCAAGCGTCGGCACTGACGTTTTCGACAGCAGCAAGTACACTGTTTCGGACTCTGCTGAGAATCCCGATGCTATAATGGTAAGAAGCGCTAAGATGCACGATATGGTTTTCGGGGATAACCTTGTTGCTATCGCTCGTGCAGGCGCAGGCGTAAACAATATCCCCGTTGACAGATGTGCTCAGGAGGGTATCTGTGTATTCAATACTCCCGGTGCTAATTCGAACGCAGTTAAGGAGCTTGCTATCTGTGCACTTCTTCTCTCTTCAAGAAAGATAACAGAGGCTGCTGCATGGGCTGCTTCACTCAAGGGCACCCCTGACGCTCCCAAGACAGTTGAGGGCGGTAAGTCCAAGTTTGCAGGTCCCGAGCTTCTCGGAAAGACTCTCGGTATCATCGGTCTCGGTGCTATCGGCGGAAAGATCGCAAACACAGCTATCGCACTCGGCATGAAGGTTATCGGCTATGACCCGTACCTCTCTGTAAATGCTGCTCTTCACCTTGAGCCTCAGGTAAAGGTGACAACAGACATCAATGAGATCTACAAGGAGAGCGACTACATCTCAATTCACGTTCCCTACACTCCCGATACAAAGAACACTATCGACGCTGAGCAGATAGCAATGATGAAGGACGGCGTTCGTCTCATCAACCTCGCAAGAGGCGAGCTCATCAACAGCGAGGCTGTTGTAAAGGCTATCGCTGAC
>ONNL01000184.1 GCA_900319195.1 uncultured Ruminococcus sp.
ACACGGAAGTTAAGCTCTGACACGAAGAAGATACTCGGCTGGTCACGGCCCGGAAAACTATTTCAATGCCGACATGATTATGGAGCTGCTAATGCAGCTCCTTTTTTGTTGCCTTTTTCTTGACCTTTTTTGCGGTTAATGGTATAATGGAGTAAAGAGGTGAGCCCGTGTTTTTAAGCAATCTGATGTTCAGTCTGAATGCGACTGTTCCCGTTTTTCTGATGATGGTGTTCGGCTGGTTCGTCCATAGATTCGGACTTCTTGACGACCATGCAACAGCGCAGATAAATAAATTCGTTTTCAAGCTGCTGCTGCCTGCACTGCTCTTCATGGACCTTTCAACTGCCGATTTCAAGGCGGTATGGGACGGCAGATTCGTGCTGTTCTGCGTTTGCGTAACTCTTATAAGTGTCGGGATAGCTTTTCTGTATTCGATTCCGCACAGGGACGGTGCCGAGCGCGGTGAGATAATTCAGGCTTCATACCGCAGCAGCGCGGCTATCCTCGGGATCGCCTTTGTCAACAACATCTACGGTCACGCAACTATGGCTGCGCTGATGATAGCAGGTACGGTGCCAATTTACAATATTGTCGCGGTAATCGCCCTCTCGCTGACATCTCCCGATAACAAGGGCGGCAGGGGAGTTTACCTCAATACGCTGAAGGGAATTGTCACGAACCCCATTATCCTCGGTATTATCGCAGGACTGCTGTGGTCGATAATCGGCATACCACAGCCGTTTATCATGTCGAAGTCAATTTCTTATCTCGGCAGCATGGCAACTCCGCTATCGCTTATCGCCCTCGGTGCGTCATTTAAATTCAGCGAGGCAAGGGATAAGCTTGGTGTGACGCTCGGCATTGCATTCCTGAAGCTCGTTTTCTTTGCGTCGGTCTTTCTGCCTGTCGCTGTCCATTTCGGATTCAGAGGGGAAAAGCTCATTGCGATACTCGTCATGCTCGGGAGCGCTACCACGGGAAGCTGCTTTGTTATGGCTAAAAACTTCGGACACAAGGGCGTTATAACGTCATTTACGGTCATGATTACCACTATGCTCAGCTCCGTCACGCTTACGACGTGGCTGTTCATATTAAAATCGCTGAAATACATATAAGAGGTGCAGAATGAAAACAGTTGAGATTTTTACCGACGGCGCTTGCAGCGGCAATCCCGGACCGGGCGGATACGGCGTGATACTGAGGTTCAACGGACACGTAAAGGAGCTCTCGGGCGGAGAGCATGAGACTACCAACAACCGCATGGAGCTCACGGGAGTAATAAAGGCACTCTCTGCGCTCAAGGAGCCGTGCAGGGTCATTCTTACGACGGACAGCAAATATGTCGTTGACAGCGTAACAAAGGGCTGGGTCTACGGCTGGAGGGAGCGCGGCTGGGTGAAGTCGGACAAGAAGCCTGCGCTGAATGTTGACCTCTGGGAGCAGCTCCTGCCGCTTCTGGAGCGCCATGATGTGACGTTCAACTGGGTCAAGGGACACGCAGGTCACCCCGAAAACGAGCGATGTGACGCGCTTGCGGTCGAGCAGCGCGACATTCACGCATAAATTTCCGAAAGGAGCATGGATATGGGATTTTTAAGGGATTTTTTCAGACGAGATGATGACCCCGAAACTGACGATATGCGCGAGATACGCGAGTATCAGGAAAACGTTTACAATGCGGGCTCGGGAGCGAGCGAGAGCTCGGAGTTTCTCATTGAGGACGTATTTGTCATCAACGGCAGGGGACTTGTTGTGACGGGACACGTTGTGACGGGAAAATTCAGCGTCGGGGACTCGGTAAGGTTCATTCACAATGTTTCGACGGAGCGGCCTGTCACGATAAGGGGAATCGAGAAGTTCCGCAAGGTCGTTGACTCGGCTGTCGAGGGCGAGTACGTTGGGATCCTGCTCCCGGAGCTTGCAAAAAAGGACGTTTCACGAAATGATATGCTGAAAAAATAAGGGGTTCCCTCTTCTGACAGAATGGTGATCGGATCCTGAGCGGATAATGCTGAGTGACGACATCCTCGAAGGTACGCACGGAAAAACATCTGATATGACTGAGTATGCCCCAATGCATTTCCTATGGGAGATGCGTTGGGGTGCTTTTATTGTCAGTTTTGCCGATATTTCGCCGCTGTCTTTGGAGCTTTTGCCTTTTCATGCTTTTTTACTTGACAAAACTTCATATCGGGGATATAATTAGTGTGAGTATTTATATCTATGAGGAAATTCCATACAATTATATTATATAAAATGGGTAAATTACTATTTAGGTGATCGTTACGTGGCGGCGTTTGCGTATTTGCCCGCCCTCACAAACGCGATAGTCTGTCAAGACCGCCATTTATGGCGCTCTGTATAGTCTTGACATACTGAGAGTTATAGGCAAATGCGAACGCCATTATGCTGAATAACCACCTAAAATTTTGAATACCCTATAAAATTTACAAGGTTAAGTGCTCAAGGAGGAATTATGGATATTGTTATAGTCGGCTGCGGAAAGGTCGGCAATGCTCTTGCCCAGACTCTCGACAACGACCACAGTGTCACTGTTATCGACAAGGACGAGGCTCGTATCAGCTCTATCATCAATGATACCGATGTTATGGGTATCGTAGGCAACTGCCTGCAGACAAGCGTACTTGACGAGGCGAATATTTCAAAGACTAACATTTTTATTGCAGTTACGGATTCTGATGAGACTAACATTCTCTCTTGCCTTATCGCAAAGAAAATGCACGCGCGTCACTGCATTGCCCGTGTGCGCGACCCTCAGTTTGATAAGCAGCTCGTTTTCATGCGTGACGAGCTCGGCATAAGCATGATGGTTAATCCCGATTACAACGCAGCCAATGAGATAGCAAAGATACTGCGCTATCCCGAGGCGATAAACATAGAATCGTTTGCCAAGGGCAGAGTTGACCTCGCTGAGACGAGGATAGTGGAGGGAAGCATTCTCGAAAACCTCCAGCTCACTCAGCTCTCACGCAGACTGAAGCTCGATGTGCTCATCTGTGCAGTACAGCGCGGTGATGACCTCATTATCCCCGACGGAAGCTTCATTCTCAGGGCAGGCGACAAGATACACCTCACAGCTTCACACAGCGCAATGGTCAAGTTCTTCAGGAGCATAAGCGCTGCATACAGAGAAAAGCGAGTGAAGTCCGCGGTGCTCATAGGCGGCGGACGTGTTGCGTATCACCTTGCTCAGCAGCTCATTGAAATGGGCGTAAAGGTCAAGATAATCGAGATAGACGAGGACAGGTGCGTACAGCTCAGCCAGAGTCTCAACAAGGTCAGCATTTCATGTGCCGACGGTACGGACCACGATATTCTTGAGGAGGAGCGAGTCTATGACGCGGACGCTGTCGTTACGCTGACGGGAATTGACGAGGAGAATATCCTTCTCTCTCTCCTTGCAAAGAAAAACGGAGTCAACAAGGTCGTTACAAAGGTGAACAGAATGTCGCTCATGCAGCTTTCTGATACGCTTTTCCTTGACAGCCTCATATCTCCAAAGCTCATAACTGTGAGCCAGATACTCCAGTATATACGCGCTAAACAGAATTCTCTCGGCAACAGCATTACGACGCTCTATCAGCTTGTCGGCGGTCGCCTTGAGGCTATCGAATTTGTAATACGCGACAAAAAGGAATATGTAGATGTTCCGCTCAAGCGTTTAAAGCTCAGGAGCGGCATACTCATAGCGAGCATAGTCCGCGGAAATGAGCTCATCATTCCGAAGGGCGATGACTGTCTTATGCAGGGCGACAGCGTGGTCGTTGTTACAACGAGCAAGGGCTTCCACGACCTGAGCAACATTTTTGAATAAAGGAGCATAAGACGGCTGATGAATTATAAAATGATTTTGTATACCATGGGCAAGCTGCTCATGGTAGTAGGTGCGTTTATGTTCCTGCCCGTTATTGTCGGGTTCATCTACGGAGAGAAGCACGTTATCACAACATTCGGGATCCCGATAGCGTCGCTGTTTATTCTCGGTCTGCTCTTTTCGGCAAAGCGCCCTAAGGATATATCGGTGTATTCGACGGAGGGCTTCGTGAGCGTTGCTGCTTCGTGGATAATGGTATCGCTCCTCGGTGCACTCCCGTTTGTTATCTCGCGCGAGATACCGAACTATGTTGACGCTCTGTTCGAGACCGTTTCGGGCTTCACGACTACGGGTGCTACGATAGCAACGAATATCGAGGGAATGTCCAAGAGCATACTTTTCTGGCGCTCGTTCACACACTGGCTCGGCGGTATGGGAATACTTATGTTCGTGCTTGCGATAATGTCAAGCAACGATGTGCGTACCATGCATATGATGAGAGCGGAGTGCGCGGGACCAAACGTCGGCAGACTGGTATCCCGTTCAAGCAATACCGCGAGGATACTCTACGGTATCTATATACTGCTCACAGTCCTTGAAACGCTGTTTCTGCTGTTAGGCGGCGTTCCGCTGTATGACAGTATCATTCATGCCTGTTCATCGGCAGGTACGGGAGGATTCTCGATATACGGCGACAGCATAGGTCACTATAACAGCCTTTACGTTGAAATGGTAATTGCCATTTTCATTACGCTTTTCGGCGTAAACTTTAACCTGTATTACTACATACTTATCCGCAAGTACTCGCTCGCATACAAAAACGAGGAGGTAAGGATATACTTCGGAGCCATAGCACTGGCTACGATAGCTATTACCGCGAACATAGTCCACCTCTATTCGACAGTCGGCGGAGCGCTGAGACATTCATTCTTCATGGTCGCTGCTACGATAACCTCGACGGGCTTTGCGACGGCGGACATCACTACATGGCCGCGATTCTCGCAGACCTTGCTGCTGATGCTGATGTTCCTCGGCTCGTGTGCAGGCTCTACGGGCGGCGGTATGAAGGTATCACGAATAGTTATCCTAATAAAGACAGGCATCAAGGAACTGAAATACCTTGCAAATCCTCACGCAGTCGCTACCGTAAAAATGGACGGCAAGCCTGTTGACAATTCAGTTGTCAGAGGTGCAACATCATACCTTATCCTGTTCATACTGCTGTTCATGATATCACTGCTGCTCCTCATGTTCGATAAATACACTATTGAGGAGTCCATGTCGGCTGTGACGACGTGTATAAACAACATCGGCTACGGTGTCGGGCGATTCGGACCTGCGGGAAGCTTTGCAGGCTTGAAGCCGTTTTCAAAGATCGTTCTGAGCTTTGATATGCTGCTCGGACGACTTGAAATATATCCGCTTATAATGCTGTTTGCGGCACGTAAGCGATAATATGTGGAGGGAAATTAGTATGAAAATGATGAAGAGATTTGCTGCTGCACTGCTGAGTGCGATAATGGCAGTTACAATGTGCACAATGACTGTATTTGCCGAAGGCGGCTTGAAAACTGCTGCTGAGCGAATGATATGGACAGTAGAGTCCAAAACTGTGCGCCCGGGAAGCGATATTGAGCTTGCTGTAACGATAACTAACCCCGTGGCACTTTCTGAGGTCGATAATGTAAGACTCAAGGCGAGCTCGCCCCTTACATTTACGGGAATGTCCGATTACTGCGACTTGTATCACGGAAATATCTCATATACAAACAGCGGACAGGTGCTGGAATTTTCGATAAAAGGCTCCTCGCCCTCCGCAGGCTCAAATGGCGATACACTGTTCAAGGTATATCTCCATGTGCCCGACAGCTGTGCTGAGGGAAAGTATTATGTTACATGGGATTCAAGTGACTGGTATGCACTTGATGCAAGCTCGTCACTGTACTTTGTTCAGCTCAAATACAGTACGATAACGGTATCGAACTCCGCTCAGCCTTCGACTGTAACAACGACAACTGCTCCTGTTACGACTACAACAAAAAAAGCAACAACAACAACAACTACTACTACTACCAAGGCGACAACAACTACTACAACCACCACCACAACGGCTAAGCCTACAACGACTACGACTACAACTACCACGACAACCACAACAAAGCCTGTAACAACAACCACCACTTCAACTACCACAACTACGACTACTACCGCCAAGCCTGTTACTACAACTACGACGGCTAAGCCTACAACGACTACGACCACTTCCACAACCACTACTACGAAGCCTGTCACGACAACTACGACCAAGACAACAACTACCACAACGAAGCCTGTTGCTACGACAACAACAAAGGCAACGACTACGACTACAAAAACTGTCACGACTACCACAAACAAGACAGCTGCCACAACAACGACTACTCCTGTGACTACAACGACTGCTACACCTCAGAATGTTACAGTGTCTATCGTTCAGCCTGATGGATCTCAGCTTTATGTCGGCAATTCGTTTGTACTTGAATATGTTACTAATAATAATGAATTACAGGTATTCA
>ONNL01000029.1 GCA_900319195.1 uncultured Ruminococcus sp.
CTTTTCCGCAATTTCAAGGATACGCTCCTTTTTGACCTTTATCCCGTTAAGTTCAAGCGGACAGCGGATATTACTGATAATATCAAGCTCGGGAATAAGCGTATTGCCCTGCATCATATAGCCGATTTTTTTGTTTCTCAGCTTTGTCCGTGAGCGCTCGTCCATAGAGCTGCAGATATCCTTTCCGTTCAGAATGACCTCGCCCTTATCAGCCTTCAGCATTCCCGAGATAATATTCAGAAGTGTAGTTTTTCCACATCCCGAGCCGCCTGTGATACAGAGATAGTCTCCCTGCTTCAGACCGAAGCTTGTATTACTGAGACCGTTTCTGCCGAAGTGCTTTTCTATATTTTTTACTGTGATCACATTCATGCCTGTTCCTCCGCAAGCTGTGCAGGCTCGTGTCTGAGAATTTCATAGAACGCCGATGAGACCGATATTCCGAGTATCAGTATCAAAGTCAGGAAAATTTTCACACTTATCCATAAAGCCTCTCTTAGATCTATGATGTGAAACGGACTGCTTACCGTCTGACGAATAGCAGGATAAAGCGGAAATACAAAGATGCAGGCGACTGTTATCCCTGCGGCAAATCCTATCAGAAGCAGATAAAAATATTCAAGAATATATATCCTGATGATCTTCGATCTTGAGATCCCCACAGAGAGAAGGCTTCCGACGCGGTTTCTTCTCTGCCGGGCAGTAACTGTTATAAATGAAAAAAGTGCCGCCAATGAGAGCAGTATCACAAAAAAATCAAGAAGAAGTCCAAAAGCATTGAACCTGTCAAGCTGTTCGGAAAGACCTCCTATAATGCTGCTTACAGTGTAAGGCGACGCACTTTGTCCGAGAAGAACATCTTTCAGACTTTCATTAACAGTTTCCGTGGGATAGTCACTATCGGTTTTCACAAGTATCATTGATGCAAGCTCATTAGCATTTTTTGTATCTCCGAAAACCTCCCTGTAATTTCCCGTTTCAATTATATCATTCACAGAGTCATAAGAAATGAAAACACTTGAATCATAGCCTGTTCCCGTTTCTTCAAGAACATTGCTGACACGGTATTCCTTGCCGTAAATGTAGAATACCTCACCCTTCTTCAATCCTATCTCCGAGCCGACTATAAGGTCTGTATTCCCAATGCTTTCAAGTTTGTTTCCTCCAAGCCACGAGTTTACTGTAAAATCATTTCTTGTATCAATTGCTATGACCTGAACCTGACCCGAGGTGCAGCAGGAAAGCTCAAGTGTTTCAAGCAAAAGCTGCTGACTTGCTTTTGCGACTCCCTCTGTCTTTTCGACCTGAGCAAGCGGGTTTTCCTTGAACATCATGGTGCAGGCTCTGCCTTCAAAAAGCGTTCCCTTGGCATTCTCATCGAATCCCGAGGGAACAACGATAATATCCGCGTATGTCTGCTTTCTCGCCTCATTTATCCCGGAAGCCATGCTGTCGGTCAGAAATGAAGATACAAAGAGACTGACTGTGCAGATAAATACGAACAATATCAGTATTACGCTCCGAAACGGCTGCTGCCATATATTTTCTGCTGCAAATCTATTCACGGTCAGCATTTTTTCGTCTCCTTAATGAGATAATGCGAAGCAAAAACGATATTAAAGTCAGCAGGATAAGAAGAAGTGCCGCAACGGTCAATGTCGGAAAGGTTTTTGTATTGCACGACATTGTATCCATTTTGCAGGAGCCGATCGACTTGGTAAAAAGCAGCTCCACAGCACCAACAGCTGTTATAATATCAGTTACAGACGACGTTTTTTCGTCCGTAATGAAAACCTTTGACAATGCTGCGGCAGTAATGAGTATCAGTACAAGTACCGCTCCTTTTGTGCTGTAATTGCAAGCCATAGCCATTTTCGCTCTGCACGGGTGTGCGAACGTGTTTACTCCGATAAGTGCAGTTAATGCGATAAGCGTGCCGATAACACCGATGATCCTGTTTTTCATTTTCATTTTCATTCTCCTTTAAATTATATACTCGGGCTGAGGCTGTGCGTTTGCAAGGTCAAATTTTTCAAGCAGAACATTCCTCAGCGCAAGAAATTCTGTACCGCTGCGGTTTCTCGGATACGGGATATTAACATTGATGACCTCGCTTATCTTTCCGGGTCTTGCCGACATGATAATTATTCTGTCAGACATATAAAGAGCCTCGTCAAGATCGTGCGTCACTATCAGCATAGTGAGGTCTTTAAGCTTGCGTATTTCAAGAAGCTTATCCTGTATATCCGCTCTTGTAAATGTATCGAGCGCTCCCATAGGCTCATCGAGAAGCAGAAGCTGTGGTTCATTTATGAGTGCTCTTGCAATTGCTGTCCTCTGAGCCATACCACCGCTTATCTGATGCGGAAAGGATTTTTCAAACCCGTGAAGTCCTACAAGCTCGATGTATTCCTGCACGGACGGTCTTTCAGTTTTTTTTACATGACGTGCCTTTAGTCCGACTTCAATGTTTTTTTCGACTGTCAGCCACGGGAAAAGATTGTGCTGCTGAAAAATATATCCGCGTCGGTAATCAAGACCGTCAACAGCTTTATCCCTGAATCTTATCTCGCCCCCTGTTGCCTTGTCAAAGCCTGCAACAAGGCGCAGGAGCGTAGTCTTGCCGCAGCCCGAGGTGCCTATAATTGAGACACATTCTCCCTGCTTCAGTTCAAAATCAATATCACTGAGAACCGTTATAGTTTTTTCGCTGTCTGTAAACTGTCTGCTGACATTTGAAACAGTAAGGATATTATCGCTCATTTTACCACTCCCTTCTGCCACCTCAGAACATAGCTTTCGATAAGCTTCAGCACTTTCAGTATTATGCTGAACAGCACTGCCATAATGAGGATCGCGGTGAATACCTTGTTGTACGAGCTCCATACCTTTGAAAGATTGATATAATAGCCGAGACCGCCCGGCTGTCCGAGCATTTCAGCCATTACGAGAGTTGTGAACGCATAGGCATTTGCTGTGCATAAGCCTGTAAATATCTGCGGCATTGCGTGAGGTACGGCAACATGAAACAGCAGAAACGAGCTTTTTCCGCCGAGTATTCCCGCTGCTTCATAAAGTGCTTTCGGAGTGCTTCTTATGCCTGCTGCTGTGAGTGACGCGATCGGGAACCATACACAGATGACTATGAGAAATACTGCCGCACTGAACGGAGTCGGGCAGAGTGTCAGCGCAAACGGCATCCATGCAACAGCAGGTATAACGCCTGTAAGCTCAAGTATCGGGTTCACCCAGAAATGTACATTGTCAAACCAGCCGATGAGTATTCCTGTTCCTATGCCGAAAAAAGCGCCGAAGAAGAATCCGAAAATATAGAGTCTGAGTGAGTAGAAAAGGTTTTCGGCAATAAAATCTCCCTCGGATAAAAACGGTTCAAGTATCTCAACAGGACCGGGGAAAAACGGCTGCGGAAGTATTTTTTCCTTTGTGCCTGCAATGTCAAGCACACCTAAAAGCAGTCCTGCCGCAAATCGAAGCTTAGCTTTATTTCGGTAAGAAGCTGATGTGATATCACTGCGGTGTGCAATAATTCCCGAAACAGCAAAGCCTGTGATAAGCAGCGCAAGAACTGTGATATACAGGTCATTCGCATTCAGAGTCAGAAAAGGTATGTCATAGCTTTTAAATGCTACATCTGCCGCCTTCTGAGGATAAAGCAGATTTATCAGGATCGAAATTGCAAACCCCGAAACCGTGAACAGCACAGCAAATATATATGGTACTTTTACTGAAGTTTTTTTAGCCATTGATTCTCCACTCCGTTTATTCTACCTTGACATCGGAATAGTATTTGCTCACAAAATCGTCGGCTGAGGTTTCAAGATAACCGATGTCATTCAGTGCCGCTGCAAAGTATTCTACATTTTCCTTAACTCTGTCGGGGTCCTCTTTTCTTGCATCATAGGACGGGTATTCGTAAGACTTTATAAGATCGACTGCAAGCTCCTTATCCGTTATCTGTGAGTATTTTCCGTTGATTATCAGATCAACTGTTCCCTCGGGGTCGCGGCTTATAAAGTCCTGTGCTTTGCGGTATGCACGAAGAAGTGCGGCGACCTTTTCGGGATCTTCTTTCAGGACCTTGTTCGACGCATAGAGGAAGCAGCAGTATTTTCCCTCAAACTGAGGATCGGTCGAAAGATCAAATATTATTTTGGTCTTGCCTTCCTTTGCGGAGACCGAGCCGAGCGGGTCCCACATACAAGCCACATCAATGTCGCCGTTATAGAGTGCTTCAAGCTCAAGATTACCGTCTGAATAGGGCAGGAATGTTACCTCCTTGTCCTCCTGTCTTGCAGAAATACCTGCATTTTCAAGCCATACGCTTGCGACCTGATGCGGAGTGCCGCCTATCTCATCAACACCGAGCTTTTTGCCTTTAAGGTCCTCCGCGGTTTTAATATCGGAATCAGGAAGTACAACGAATTTGATGCATCCGAAATGCAGACCGTCAACAACGCTTACGTTGATACCCTGTTCCATTGACGGAAAGAACTGGAAATCCCCGTTTACTATCGGGATAGTACCGTTGTTAAGACCAATTTTGCGGGTCTCGGTATCCGCTGAAATAAGCTCGACATCGAAGCCCTCTTCTGCAAAATATCCCTTCTCATAGGCAACATAGATAGGCGCTCCGCAGAGTGCGCCGTCCTTGCCGGGAATCTGTATCTTGCCGTATTTATAAGACGATTTTTCCTTGCTGCTGTCTGCACTTTTTCTTATTGCACAGGACGGAAGTGCGGCTGTTATTATTACCGTGCATATAACTGCACTGATTATTTTTTTGATATTCATGATCATTCTCCTTTGAATAAATTGGTAGAAAGATAGCGAAGTCCCGTATCCGGAAGGATCGCAACGATCGTCTTTCCGAAATTCTCTTTGCGCTGTGCGGCTTTTGTTGCCGCATACAGAATTGCTCCCGATGACGCACCGATGAGTATCCCGTCAGTTTTGGCTGCCCTTCGTGCTGCTTGGTAGGCTTCTGCTGTTTCAACGCGAAAGCATTCATCATACGAATTTTTGTCAAGGTTGGAGGGTACGAATTCCTTCGGGATATTCTCAAAAGGGTGCACTCCTGCGATCTCCTCGGGCGAGGGGTTTTGCTCGGACGGGATAGAATTCTCTCCCGGCGCGACTGCAATGACTTTTATATCGGGGTTCTTAGATTTTAGGTAGCCGCCTGTTCCTGTCACCGTGCCGCCTGTACCGACAGCAGCAACGAGTATATCCGTTTTCCCGTCGGTATCATTCCATATCTCAGGACCTGTGGTTTCATAGTGTATTCTCGGATTAGACGGGTTTGCATCCTGATCAACAATAAATACATTCTCGTTACTTTTTGAAAATTTTTCATAAAATGCCGCATAGCCTGCAACATAATCGTTGTTGTTTTCTCTGAGTGCTTTTGCAACCTCGGGAATATCGCTCATTGAAGAGACCTCTGCGCCCAATGCCTTCATTACCTGAAAACGCTCTATGCTTACGGTATCCTGAACATAAATATGTACCTTATATCCTTTTGCCGCACCGACTGCCGCAAGTCCGATACCTGTATTGCCGCTTGTAGCTTCAAGAATCGTCATGCCCTTTCTGAGCTTGCCGCTTTTTTCGGCATCTTCTATCATACTTACAGCAATTCTGTCTTTTATGCTTTGATTCGGATTAAAGTATTCAAGCTTTGCAAGTATTCTTGCTTTGAGTCCGAGCTCCTTTTCATAACATCGTAATTCAAGCAGCGGAGTTCTGCCTGTAAGTTCAGTAATTGACGAATAAATTGCGGACATATTACTTCCTCCCTTATCTATTCATAGCAAACATATGAGTTTGCTATGAATACATGATACCACACTTTCCGACAGTTGTAAAATACATATTTTTTATCTTTTTTTATAACTATTATCTATATATCTGAAAATCTTATTCAACAGCCTTCATATAACGAAAAAGAGCAGTTCGGAATGTGAACTGCTCTTGATCTATTCAGCAAGCTTCAAACGCATCTGGTGCCAGACTGCACCGCCGTGTACCGATCCGGAAACGTGCTCATATATAAATCCGAAGCGGCTGTAAAACGGTATCAGTTTTTCTTTGCAGGTCAGCACTATTTCGCTTATATCCCTGTTTCTGCATTCGCTGATAAGCTCCTCCATTACTCTGGACGCATAGCCTTTTCTGCGGTATGACGGATTCGTAACAACAGAAAAGACCATGAACCTGCTTCCGTTCCTTTGATTCAGCGAAGTGTTCTCATACATCTCATCGGTAAGCTCGGAGGAATCAGTCCTTATACCGTTGATAAAAGCAAGTACCTCGCCGTTATTTTCGAGTATAAAAAAATTTTCGGGAAAGGCATTTATCCGTTCGCTTATCTGAGCCTCCGAAGCTCCCTCGGCAGTTGGATAAGACAGCCTTTCAATTTCTGCAACACGCTCAATATCGGATATTTCAGCATTTCTTACTATCATATTTTCTCCTTGATAATCACTCTTTATTCTTGTTTCGTCTGAAATCAACTATTCTGCTTTTCAGTGACAGCATATCGAAAATGAACATTTTGTCTGTCGTGAGCTCATCGCTGCCAATGATATATTTTATCGTCTCAAGTGCCTGAATACAGCCGATAGCTCCTGCCGCTGCACCGATTATCCCATAGCTTGAACAGGTCTCACATTCTGTCGGAGCTTCACCAAAAATATATCTCAGATCAATAGTTTTGCTCGGTATCACGGTCATTACCTGTCCCTCAAAGCCGATAACTCCGCCGTAGCAGAAGGGCTTGCCGAATTTCACGCACATATCGTTAATGAGGAATTTCGTCTCTGCACTGTCACAGCAGTCGATGACAAAGTCATAGCCGCTCAGGATCTCAGCGGCATTCTCCGCGCTAAAGCTGTACGGGTACGCTGTCACAGTTATCCTATCGTTGACAGCTTCAAGCGTACTTTTCAGCGATAATGCCTTGTTTTCGCCAATTATCCTGTGTGCTGTCTGCCTGTTGAGATTGGATAAGCTAACTGTGTCGTGGTCTATAATTCCGATATTCCCGACACCTGCGCCTGCAAGGTACATTCCGCACGGACAGCCGAGACCGCCTGCACCGATGATGAGGACTCTCGACCTTTTAAGCTTCTGCTGACCGTTTATCCCGAGCTGACGGAGAATTATCTGCCTGTCATACCGCTCCAGTTCGTCACTGTCAAGGGCATTGCAGCAGCTTAGCAGCCATGCACCGTAGCCGCCGCTCAGACTGTATGCCTCATAGCCTGCACTTCTGTATTTTTCGGCAAGCTTAAGGCTTTGCTTTCCGTACTGACAGTAAAAGACCAGCGGCTTGTCCTTCGGGTATACTTCGTCCTTTTGACAGCAGACCGCGCCGTCAATGTGCCCGTTACTGTATGCAGTTTTTCCGCGCATATCCAGAAGCAAAATGTCCCTCATTCTGCCGACAGCTTCAAGAGTTACCTCAAGTCCGTTATCCATTGTAGTCACCTCTTGACACCGCGACCTCATACCCTATGGACTGCATTCTCCTTTCGATACAGCCGCGGCACTGTGCCGACTCATCACCCGTACATATCTTGTTGTCGTAGAGCTGATATTTCTTTCTCACAGATGTCGGAGAAAGGTTCGGCATGATGACATTCGCCCCTGCAAGAACTCCCTTTTCTCTGCCGCGAGGGTGTATCGTGCCGAGAGCAGTAGTGGCAGGCAGAAGCACCTTCTGGTGCATTATGCGGATAAGGCTCAGGCAGAAAAGTGTCAGCTCCAAGCTGCCTTTTTCATAGCTGTGAAACGGAGTGTCACTGTGCGGCAGAAACGGACCTATCCCCACCATATGCGGCTTGAATCCTGAGATAAACAGCATATCCTCCGCAATATCTTCAGCAGTCTGAAAGGGCGAGCCTATCATCATTCCGACTCCCACCTGATAGCCTATCTCCTTCAGCATTCGGAGACAGTCCATTCGGTTATCAAAGGACATATCATCGGGGTGCAGTTTTTCATAATGCGACTTGTCCGCAGTCTCATGGCGTAGGAGATACCTGTCAGCACCCGCGTCAAAATATGCCTTGTATTCGTCACAGCTCTTCTCTCCGAGCGACAGCGTGATCGCGCAGTCGGGATAGCGCTCCTTGATACTGCTGACGATACCGCATATCCTGTCGGCAGTGAAAAACATATCCTCACCGCTTTGCAGGACGAATGTGCGGAAGCCGTAGCTGTAACCCTCATCACAGCATTTCAGTATCTCGCTTTCGGTCAGCCTGTACCGTGTGATATTCTGATTCGAGCGCCTTATGCCGCAGTACAGGCAGTCGTTTTTGCAGTGGTTAGAAAACTCGATAAGTCCGCGGATGTAAATTTTATTGCCGAAAACCGAAAGAGAAATATCCCTTGCAATTTCCGCGGCATACTCTCTGTCACCCTCATCAAAGCTGCTGAAAAGTTCAGTCCATTCCGCTTTATCAAGACGCTTTTCAGCATTGAGCCTGTCAATAAGATACCGCACGTTTTTCAAACTATCACACCTCCTCCGAGAACCGTTTCTCCCTCATATACGACCGCCGCCTGTCCGCGAGTTATCGCCATCTGCGGCTCGTCGAAAACAATGTGGACGCGGCTTTCATCTATGGTGATTATCGTGGCGGACTGCTCCCTGTGGCGATAGCGTATCTTCACATTTGCACGAAGAGTCTGCGGCGGTGTATCAAATGCCGACCACTGAAATCCCTCCGCATTCAGCTCACAGCTGAAAAGGTCACTGTCCCGACCGAGAATGACCGTGTTGTCCCCGACTCTTATTTCCTTCACATAGAGCGGAGCCGCAGAAGCTATTCCGAGCCCCTTCCGCTGACCGACGGTGTAATGAATGATGCCCCTGTGCCGACCGAGCACACTGCCGCTCACATCTACAAAATCGCCCGAGGGATAATTCTTCCCCGTGTAATGCTCAATGAACGAAGTATAATCACCGTTCGGAACAAAGCATATGTCCTGACTGTCGGGCTTTTGTGCGTTGCAGAATCCCTGCTCTTCGGCAATTTTCCGTATCTCCGACTTGCCGAGCTCACCGCAGGGAAACACGGTATGAGCAAGCTGCTCCTGCGTCATCGAGTAGAGAACGTAGCTCTGGTCCTTGGACTTGTCAGCCGCCTTTTTCAGCAGATACCGACCGTCCTCAACAGCGATACGCGCGTAGTGTCCCGTCACGATAACATCACAGCCGAGCTCCATTGCCCTGCGGTACAGCGCTTCAAATTTGAGATAACGATTGCAGTCAATGCACGGGTTGGGAGTTACCCCGTTTTCATAACAGCGGACAAATCTTCCAATGACCTTCTCCTCGAAATCGTCCCTAAAATTGAAGGTGTAATGCGGTATTCCGAGACGGTGCGCGACAAGCTTTGCGTCCTCAACGTCGTCGAGAGAACAGCAGGTTTTCCGCGAATCCAAGCCTATTTCGCCGTTGTCATAAAGCTTCATCGTGGCACCGATACAATCGTAGCCGGCCTGCTTCATGAGATATACCGCGACCGATGAATCCACCCCGCCGCTCATTGCGATAAGTGCCTTTTTCCTCATGCTTCACCCAGCTCTATCATTCTGTCAATGCACCGCCTTGCGCCGAGTCTCGTCTCTTCATCGAGCGTTATCTCCTCACCGCCGGCACCTCTCAGCACATTGTAAATGTCCGCGAGCGTAGTTATCTTCATGTTGTGACAGACAAGGTCCTTGGATAGCGGATAGAATCGCTTTTCAGGACAGCGGTAGGAGAGCTCCTCGGCAATGCTTGTTTCCGTGCCGATAATGAACTCCGTATTCTCCGATTTTTCGGCAAAGCTCATGATACCCGTGGTCGAGCCGACAAAGTCAGCCTCGTTTACGACCTCGGGCTTGCACTCGGGGTGCACGAGCAAAAGCGCATTCGGGTGAGCTCCCTTCGCACGCTCCACATCAGTGAGCGACACCCTCGCATGAGTAGGACAGCCGCCGCGAAGCAGCTTGAAATTCTTGTCGGGGATCTGCTTTGACACATAGTCCCCGAGGTTGCAGTCGGGGATAAACAGGATATTCTGATTTGGTAATTTTTTGATAATTTTTACCGCCGAGGAAGATGTCACGCAGATATCGCAGACGGTTTTGAGCTCCGAGGTCGTGTTGATGTAGCACACCGCTGTGTAGTCGGGAAACTGTTCCCTTACAGCCGCGATGAGCTCCCTGTCCATCTGCTCTGCCATGGGACAGCCTGCGTCGGAATTTGCCAGATATACGGTCTTTTCGGGCGACAGTATCTTGACAGTTTCAGCCATGAAGCGCACTCCGCACATGAGAACGTTTTGGCTCGTGACCTTTGAAGCCTGCACAGACAGACCAAAGGAGTCGCCTGTATGATCAGCGACCTCCTTTATCTCCTGAGCCTGATATGCGTGAGCCAAAATACAAAAATTTTGCTCTTTTTTCAGCCTCAGGATCTCACTCTGCAATTCATGTATCGTCATATCTCAATGTACCGCCTCGCACGCGCCGCAGCTCTCGCAGTCGGGAAAATCGCTGCTGTCATAAGGAATATTGTTCCGCTTGTAGTAGTCCTGAACCGCCGCTTTTATCGCTTCCTCGGCAAGTACGGAGCAGTGGATCTTGTGCGCGGGAAGTCCGTCGAGAGCTTCTGCGACCGCCTTGTTTGTGAGCTCCAAAGCCTGTGAGAGCGGCTTTCCCTTTATCAGCTCTGTCGCCATAGAGCTTGACGCGATTGCCGAGCCGCAGCCGAATGTCTCGAACTTCACGTCCGATACCGTGTCGTTGTCGATTTTCAGATATATCTTCATTATGTCGCCGCACTTTGCATTGCCGACCTCTCCGATGCCGTCAGCATTCTCGATACTTCCGACGTTTCTCGGATTCATAAAATGGTCCATTACTTTTTCGCTGTATAAAGCCATTTTTGCTACCTCACTCCAGAATGAATTTTCTCTTGCCGCTGACCTTGTCGAGCCACAGCGGAGACATACTTCTCAGATACTCGACTATCCTCGGGACTTCCTGCAAAATGTATTCGACCTGCTCGGGAGTGTTCTCCTCGCACAGCGACAGTCTCAGCGAGCCGTGTGCAATTTCATGCGGTCTGCCTATGGCAAGCAGTACATGGCTCGGGTCAAGTGAGCCCGATGTGCAGGCTGAACCCGACGACGCGGAGATCCCCTTGGAATCCAAAAGAAGCAGCAGACTTTCGCCCTCTATTCCCTCAAAGCAGAAGTTCACATTCCCGGGTAGACGGTTATCACGGCTGCCGTTCAAGATGCTGTGCGGTATCTCGGAAAGTCCCTCGATAAGCCTTTCGCGGAGCTTTGCAACGTATTCCGCATTCTCATCAAGATGTTCGGCCGCTTCTTCAAGTGCCGCTGTCATTCCCACAATTGCCGGGATATTTTCTGTGCCTGCACGCTTGCCGCGCTCCTGTGCGCCGCCCTCGATGATATTCGTGAGCGGAATGCCTTTTCTTGTGTAAAGGACTCCCGCACCCTTCGGACCGTGGAACTTATGCGACGAAAGCGAGAGCATATCAATATTCTGCTCCTGCACGTCAATGTGCAGATGACCTGCCGCCTGTACTGCGTCCGTGTGAAAAATAACTCCTTTTTCGCGGCAGATCCTGCCTATCTCGGCAATTGGCTGAATAGAGCCTATCTCGTTGTTTGCGAACATTATCGTCACAAGGCAGGTCTTGTCGGTGATTGCGGCTTCGACCTGTTCTGCGGTGACTGTTCCGTTTTCTCCGACGGGGAGAAGTTCAACGTAAAAGTCCTGCTTTTCAAGCTTTTTCAGTGTGTGAAGTACGGCATGGTGTTCAAATTCCGTTGAGATAATGTGCTTCTTTCCTCTTTCAGCGCCAAGCCTTGCGGCTGAAATAATTGCCTGATTATCGGCTTCGCTGCCGCCCGAAGTAAATGTTATCTCTCGGGGAGTGCAGTTCAGTATTTCTGCGATTTTCTCTCTCGCTCCGAGAAGTGCCTCAGCCGCCCTTTGTCCGACAGAGTGCAGACTGGACGGGTTGCCGTAGATCTCATCAAAATACGGCAGCATTGCATTTATGGCAGTGCGGCTCGTTCTGGTGGTTGCCGCATTGTCTGCGTAAACGTTCATATCTGTATATCCTCCTATTTCTCACATCTGCTAAGTATGATAAAATTTTATTCTCGCGGAACAGCTCCACTAATCAAAGTCTTGTTCCCGAGAGGTGAACGATTTGTTACTTTATCATTCCTATCTGTTTGATATGCTATACCCGTATTATACCATAGCCGCCATAAATTGTAAAGAAGTTTTTTTCTTTTATGAGCTATAGTATAAAACTATATGGTGCCCTCTAATGTTTTAGATAAAAAAGAACGGAGCAGTAATTCTTTACTGAGCGGCGGCTTGCGTCGGGAGTTCTATCCTTATGAGGAAGCGTCCGTCGAAGCATTCCGCGGAGATATTGCCGCCAAGCATTGACACGAACTGCTTTGCAATTGCAAGTCCGAGACCCGTACTGCCTCCTCTGCGCGAAATATCGGTAGTATAGAACTCATCGAACACGCGCTCGGGGTCGATCTCCTCGTCGTGAAGTCCGTTTTCAAATTCAAGAGTGACGTTTTCCGTATCAGAGAATGCGGTTATAGTCAGAGTGCCCTCGCCGTGCTTGAGAGCGTTCGAGATGAGGTTATCAAATATACGCATGAGCATACTGCGGTTAGACGGGAGCATGATGCGGCGCTCCCTGTGGACAAAGGCTATCTCGCGTCCCTGCGCCGAATAATCGTCATAATAATGTGCGACTGTGCCCTCGACTGTACCCACAATATCCACGGGGATCTTCTCGGGCTCCTTGTCCTGCGAGATCATCTTTGAAAATTCAAAGAAGGAGTTTATAAGCTCCTCAAGACGCTCAAGGCGCTGTGAGATTATCTCGGTCTGAGCGAGCGTCTCCTCGTCAAGTCCCGCTCTGTCGATAAGTCCGATGTACCCCATTGCAGAGGTGAGCGGAGTGCGCAGGTCGTGGGAGATATTCGTGAGCATCTGGTCGAGAGTATGCTTTTTGCGGACATACTCCATGCGCTGAGCGCGGAGCTGCCGAAGCACCTCGTTTATCTCGTTTACAAGGCCGCGCATACCCTCGGCGTCAGCATGGAGAAGCGTATTCGTATCCATGTCCCTTATCTCCGAGATACGCCGTGCAAGCCGCTTTATCCGCACCTTGTCCGCAATGATACGGCAAACGGCAGCGATAAGCGCTGCCGAAAGAATTATGACGAGTACCTTCACTGCCGTCCCTCCTTAATTGGTTTATTTTACGTCTCTCTTTTTGAAAAGAGCAAGTCCGCCAACGAATGTAATTACGATAGCTGCAGCCGATATGATGTATATTCTCGTGAGATGATCATCATCATTTTCAACCACCGATGCAAGCATTCTGCCGACCTCATACCTTGCAAGTATCCTTGTTGCCTTTTCGTATTTGAGCAGTGTCGTGACACCTGCCGCAAACATATAAACAAGCGGAGTTATGCAGGTCACGGAATTGAATACCGCAGCCTTTCTCGAAAGTAC
>ONNL01000122.1 GCA_900319195.1 uncultured Ruminococcus sp.
GTCCGTTCTTTGTAGAACCAACACCCTTTTTATGAGCGAAGAACTGCATACTGATCTTAAACATACTTACACCTCCGAAATAGTGATCTTGATAGTTTTGGGGAATTCCTCACAAACAGATCTCAAATGAAGCACAAGCTGCTCTAACAGCGCAGAACCCGTCTGTGCCGAAGCAGTTATGCGGCAGTCGATGAGATCATCTTCAACTGTCACAGAAGGCTCACAATCAAATTCCTCAAGGATATTGACTATAAGCTGAACAGCAGAAGAAACTGCTGCACACACGACATCACTGCCGTGGTCGGCATATCCCGCATGACCTGTTATATTAAATCTGTTCAGAAGCCCCTCAGATTTGTAAAATTCTGCACGGATCATGATCAAGCGTTGATAGCTTCGATCTTTACCTGAGTGTAAGGCTGTCTGTGACCCTGCTTCTTCTTCTCACCCTTCTTGGGCTTGTAGGTGAAAACAGTGATCTTCTTACCCTTACCGTTCTTTACTACCTTTGCAGAAACAGCTGCACCGTTTACATAAGGAGTTCCTACCTTGATACCGTCATCTGCTCCGAGAGCAACGACCTTATCAAAAGTAACTGTCTCATCAGCCTCTGCTGCGAGCTTCTCGATGAAAATTACATCTCCCTCACTTACCTGATACTGCTTTCCGCCGGTTTCAATTACTGCGTACATATTGTGGCACCTGCCTTTTCAATAAACTCGCTGCGAGAGGCGTGTAAATGTACAACTTTAAAGCCTATCAACAAGCGGCAATACTATTTTACCACAGCTGTAAGGATTTGTCAAGTGTTTTTTTCGGATTTTTCCGAAAAATCACCATACCTTGTATTCGCCCTCTTCACCTATCTTATATGAGGTGCCGGGAACATAGAGTTCCTCGACCTTATGACCTGCCTTTACAGCCTTTACTACCTCGCGGTATGCAACGCTGTTGGTGAAGATACGTGTCACCTTCTCGTCAAAAGCCTTGCGCTCCTCGGGCTTGTCCTCGCCCGGTCTCTTGCTCATGAACTCCTGTACTACCTGCTGGAGATAGAAATACGAACGGAGCTGTGTCTTTCTGAACTCTATGCTTGAGCCGTCTTCCATGAGGAAGAGGCTGTCGCCCTCACGGTAGCCGAGTGTGAGCTTGGCAAGTATCTCGGGTATGAATATTCTTATCTCAGCCGCAAGATTCTTGTTGCCTACTCTCTCCTCAAGCTCAGAAACGAGCTTCTTATAGTCCTCGGGGCCTGTTATCTGTGTCATCCGGTCGATAGTCCACTTTGCATTCTCAACGACATCTTCCTTTGTGAACGGGCACTGGTCGTCCTCACGCTGAACGAAGATAGCATACTGCTTCTCGCAGATGAACTTGTCGGACTCCTCCCATGAGTCAACATAAGGCTTGAAAAACTCGGCAAGTGTTACGCATACAGAGCCGTTCACACGAACCTCGATTATCTTCTTGTCATTGAGTCTTGCAAGGTAAATTCTTACCCAGTAATATTTCTTTGAGCCGAGGAACTTCGGTATCTCAGCCTTGATGTAGTTGATGAGCATTGTCGGCTTCTTCGATTCCTCAACGCCTATCCTTACTACCGACTGGCAGTACATATCAAAGTCGTAGTGCTGCTGGAGATAGTTTACGGAAACGTGAACCGGATTCTTCTTGTTCATCGACTGGTCGAGCGGATGCCATACGCTGCCGTAGAAAATATCCACTGCCATTTTAGCGGCATTCTCCATTGTATCGCCCTGTGCGTCGATAGGCTCGAGAAGGGGCTCGTCGAAATCATCATGCTTGATGATGAAGAACACCTGCAAAAGAAGCACATTATTGTTCTCGCCCTGTCTGCCTACCTGAACGTCGATAGTGAATCCCTTCGGCATGATGATGCAGTTATCATAAAGGGTGCCGTTAAGCTTTTCGTTGAGGGTGTTGAGAATGAGCTCCTTGTACTTTGCTGCGTTCTCCTCGGGTGTTGCAATAGGATTAGGATTGTCAGTTTTCTGAATTTTCTTCTTAAAAATACCCAAAATAATTTCTCCTCTTATTTTATAATTAAACCTCGCGGTTTATTTGACCAATTTTACTGCTGCCCAGCCTTCGCGGACATTTGTCTCAACGGACGTAAAGCCTGCTCCGATAAGTGCGTCTATGACCTCGTCCTTGCGCTCGGTGATGATCCCCGATACGATGAGAGTTCCGCCCTTTTTCAGATAGCGCATGAAGCAGTCCTTCATCGCAATGAGAACATCGGCAACGATATTCGCCGTTATGATGTCATACTCACCGTCTATCCTGTCTGCAAGTGCAGCGTCCCTTGTGATGTCGCCGTAGTACGTGGTATACTGCGGTGATGTGATGTTGTTCTTTGCGGCATTCTCACGGGCAATATTTGCGGCATTCTGGTCGATGTCAACAGCGACCGCGCTCTCTGCTCCGAGAAGTATCGCAGCAATTGAAAGTATACCGCTTCCGCAGCCCATATCGAGCAGCTTATCCCCGTTATTGAGGCTCTTTTCGAGCAGCTCGAGGCAGAGACGTGTGGTGTGGTGCTGCCCTGTGCCGAAGCTTGAAGCAGGGTCTATCTCAAGAATGACTCTGTTGTCGTCATTGACGTAGTCCTCCCACGACGGCTTGACTGCAAGTCTCTCGCCAACCTTGAACGGCTTGAAATACTGCTTCCAGTTGTTTGCCCAGTCCTCCTCACGCAGACTTGAAAGCTCGGCTTCAAGCCTTCCGTAGCGGTTTTCGGTATCGGACGCCTTCAGCGCGGAAAGCATCGTGCGTATCGAGGTGAGCATATCAGCTCCCTGAGAATTCTGCGGAAGATAGACTGTTATCTTCGTCTCGCACTCTGAAAGTCCCATGAGGTCGTCGTCGATATAATCCCACTTCCCGTACTTGTTATCGAGGAATTCCTTGAAATCCTCCTTGTCGCATATCTGGAAGCCTGTTATACCGATTTCCGAAAGCTTATAGCATAAAAGCTCTATCGCTTCTGTTGTGGTGAAAATATCCACCTCAGTCCATTCCATTTATTCACACTCCCGAATTGAATATTTTTGACAGGCAGTCGAGAATATCATTGAGGTCGACTTTTCCGTCAGAATTTATATCAGCAGCCTTCCTCTCGTTCTCTCTCAGGATACTTACTCCCTCAGGCAGAGAATCAAGGCTTTTCAGATACTCGTTTATGAGCGACAGGTCATAAATAGTTATGCTGCCGTCGTTGTCTATGTCTCCTGCTGTGAGCTCGGTGGTGCCTTTGATTCGGGTAAGTCCGGTGAGGTCTACCCAGCCGAGAGCATCATTGCGCGTGCCTGCGCTCACAAGTCCGAGGCAGTCGTCACGCACCTCGACTATCCTCAATATGCTGCCGCTGTCTATTGCAGCTACAGTTTCTCCCGAGCCGTCCGCTTCGGTATTCACGCTGAGCGGAGTTGTACCCGTGTACAGATACTCACCTGTTATATAGATAGTAGTCGTAACGATAGGAGTAGTCGTTGTGGTAGTGGTAGTTGTTGTGGTGGTGGTCGTAGTAGTGGTCGATGTGGTAGTGGTAGTTGCAGAAGCCGCAGTAGTCGTTGCAGTTGTCGTAGTCGTAGGCTTTGCGGTCGTTGTAGTCGTAGTTGTTGTGGTAGTGGTGATCGTTGTCTTGACCGTCGTTGTAGTGGTGGTCGTAGTCGTCGGCGGATATGCAGGCGGAGTGTTCTTGCACTTATAAATATCGCAGAAGAGGATATTCGTATTCGAGTAGGAATCGAACATCAGCACATCGTCCTTTGCAGGATCTATCATATAGACCTTGCTGCCGACAACGCCCTCGACAAATACCCAGTGTCCGCCAACGTTGCAGACAACGTACTGTCCGGCGTCCATGAACTTCTTTATCTCCGATGCCTTGCCCGACTGAGTTGTCGATGCGAAATAGTATTCCTGAACGACAGACATCGAAGGTATCAGCTTTGTGATAGTCGCCCAGCTTGCAATCGCACCGTCGCTTGTAAAGCCGTTATTTGCTGTAAAGCCCTTTGCAAGAACTCCCGGGTTGAATTCAGACGAACTCTTGATACCGAGATTCTTGCAGGCAGTGCTGTCAACAGAGCCGGAGTGCATCGCCATTATCGCAATATCGGTGAGCAGACAGCCTGCACGGGCAATGGTCGTATTTCCCATTGCAACACTGCCCCAGCGCGAGTCGGTCTGTCTCCATGTGTGATAATCGTCAGCGGCAAGTGCCGTGAGAGGTGTGACTATCGCTGTGAGCAGTATCGCCGCGCAGCTGAGCAGTGACACCATTATTCCTTTGATACGTTTTGCTGCATTGTGCATTTTCATTCCTCCGTTCTTTTTCTTGTCCTTTTGAATTTTCCCCTTTTTCTCTTTTTCTTTTCTTCATTATAAGCCGTGTATGCCGCAAGGTAAACTTCAAGTGCATGAAGTCCCTCATCGCTTGTGAGCTTCTCCTCACCATAGACGAGCCTGTTGAACATCACGATCTCATCGGTAATATCAGCTCCCGAGAATGCTCTTACGCTCTCGGCAGTCTCCTCAGCAGTCTTTGTCCTGCCGACCCTGTAAAGCTTTCTTATCCTGTACATTACCGCTTTAACGGTCATATCCGGCTCTCTCTTACTGTATCTCATCATAAAAAGCTTATGTGATACAGCAGGATAGATGAATACAAATATCAGGGCAAGTATGCCGATAACAAGTATAACTACGCCTGCCTTTGCAAGCGGAAGTGCGGCATTCTCTTCCTTTGGCGCCGCAAGCATATCGGTGACCGTCGGCTCGAAGGATACCCAGCCGTAGCCCTTTATATAGAGCTCGGGGAAGCCGTGAGAAGCCATTGAAGTGATAACGAAATTCGTACCGTACCTCTCACTGTCGTACCTCTCGGTCATATTGAAGCCTTCGCAGTACCTTGCGGGTATTCCCGCCGCTCTTGCAAGAAGCACCATTGCCGTTGCATACTCATAGCATACTCCGCGCTTGGTATTGAAGAGAAAGCTCTCAACATTCTCGCTTCTGCCCTTGGCGTAGTTCAGGTCATATATATAATCATTGAGGTAAAAATAACCCTCAAGACTCTTTGCCTTTTCATAATCATTTTTATCGCCCTTGGTTATCTGCTCTGCAAGGCTGCGTATCTTCTCGCTGTCGCCGTAATCGAGCCATTCATCGAAATACTTATAGTTGTTGTCAATGACTAAATTTACGTTATTACAGAGACTGTTTACATATATCGTGTCATCATCATAATCCGTACCCTCTTCATTAAGGATATCGCTCAGGTCATAGAGCATATTCTCGTACTCATCAAGCGAAAGCGAGCTTACAGCCTTTATCAGCTTTATATTATCCTTGTCTCTGAAAACAGTCTCGGGCAAATACTCATAGGAGAAGCTCTCACCCTCCTCAAAATCATGACCATTTGAGCAGATAAGCGTCTCTGTGAGATAATAGAAAAGCGTGTGCTCGTATGAGGTATCCTCAAGACTTGTTGCAAGCTCGGGGACGGGTGCCGCTTTTGTCTCACCATACACAGAATACAGCGTTATGTCGTGAGTATCGGGAATATCAAGCTCAATATCCGTGCAGTCCTCAAGTCCGTATTTCTCGGCAAATTCACTGTTGTTTCGGGCAACGAGCAGTATTGCCTCAAGCAAATCTCTGCCGTCATAAAACATCACCTCGCCGTCATCTGCCTCTTTTAATACAACATCATCAGCCTCTCCTATCCTCCATGAATCCGTCGAATAGTTATAATTTGTAAATGTAGCGGTCTTTATCCGCAGGGGGTCATCAGAATCCGCATAATACAGCGGAGAGGTATTTGTAACACCTCTGAACTGGCTTCCCGAGCTCGAGCTTCTGAAAAGTCCGAGCATTCCGACGAGCTTATCGGTAAACTGCTCCGCATTTATCATCGACTCGAGAGCTGTTCTGTCCGCCTCTATCTCAGGCTTCGGTATCACCGCGGCAGCAGAGGCAAATATGAACGTGAACACCGTCACGGAGATGAGCACCTGCTTTTTTCCTGCAATGAATACCCTATCGGTGTTTTTCAGCTCTCTGAAATGCACCATGAGAAGTATGTAACCGACAGACATCAGGATTATGAATATCGTCGGCATGAACTCCTGTTCCTTACCGTATATTACAAACGGGATTATGAATATCAGGAATCCCATGAAGATACGGTAGCGTATCCGCGTGAAATAGTATATTACCGAGCTCGTGAACAGCATAAACAGCATGAACAGAGCCAGTGTATACCATTTATTATAGTCAAGTGCGTCCTGCGGAGTAAAGAACCACAGTCCGAACCCTACAACATAGTCATCAGAGCCTATATCCGCAAACCAGCCCGTCAGATACACAAACGCAAGAAAAAGACCTATATATGCAAATGTGCCTAAGACGTGGTGCTTGTCGATAAAATCGAATATCCTGAAGATGAGGAATCCCAGCACGTATGCCGCTATACCGTAGACTAAGGTGAGCTGTGGTCGATAATGATACATTATCGACATCATCACTACCACGGTATACATCAGAACAGGGTCGAGCAGCTTCTGCACGAGCTTTTCCGAGAGTATTTTATTTTTTTTCAGATTATCCAGCATATTTATACCATTTTAAAGTTATTGTCTGAATCAAGATACCAGAGAGGTATCCCTGCTGAGACTGCCGTTTCAGGCTCGGGCACGATTATGCTCGCGCTCTCCTTATCGGATATCCTGTCGGTAACAGTGGAAAAATCGCCCGAGGTATCGGTAGTTGCGATAACACAGGCACACGCAGCCTTTTCAAAGCCTGCCGTATTTATCCTCTCATTCGGCACTACCTTTACGGAGAGGACTCTCAGCAGAAGCTGCATGGGATAAGCAGGATTGTCCACGCTTTCGCATATCGTTTCGCCACTTACTCCCCTGTATATAAATGTGCAGGCAATTCCCTGCTGTACTATAAGTGTGAGCAGTCCGAAAACCGAGCGGAGTATCATTTCCTCGCGTCCGACAGAAGCGATCACATCTGCCGTCGAGCGTCTGTAAAGGTCAAGTATCAGCACAGGCTGTACTGTTGAAGCCGCCTCGTCAAGTCTTACCATGAGCTTTTTCTTTTTCGAGGACAGCTTCCAGTTTATCCTTTTCAGAGGGTCGCCCTGAACATAGTCACGGTGTTCATATCCCGGAGAGGTGTTTGCCGAGTAGAGCATTGTTGTATCATTTTCCTCTTCCTCATCGCTCGTAAGAACGATGTCGGATATTGAACGGAAGAGCTGTGAAGATGCCTTTATCTCGGGAATATCGGGGATAACTCCGACCGAGACAGGCTTGGGCAGTTCTGTCCTCACCTTGAATTTCATGAATCCGAGAAAGCCGCAGGAATATATTCCCTTGATGCTCACCTCGCCGTTTCCGCCTGCAAAGGTTTTCAGTGTGCAGACGTAGTCAACAGGGTCAGAGGACGCGACCGAAAGTCTGCATACTCTCTCATTCTTTTCAAATACCTCCGACGCAGATACGATGAATTCCACAACTGCAAGCGGGAAAACTCCTTCCTTTTCGACCTTCACGTGTACAGGAAGCTCCTTGCCCTTGCTGACATAGCCGTCACAGTCGAATGAAACGTGTATCCTGCTCCTCGCGTAGAGCGCCATAAACAGCGACGCGAGAGGCGGTATTATCATGAACGCAATGAGTATAACTCCCATTTTTCCGTCCATGTAAAATGTGAACAGGTAGAGCAGAAACGCAATCGCGCCAATGCTCAGAACGGTTTTGACTATCCTCATGACTTAGCACTCATTGAGGGTACTTCGCACCCTCTAAGAACGCTCTCAACGTATTCCTCGGTCGAGGAGAAGGCTGTCTTGCCCTGCGGCGAGAGGATAATTCTGTGAGAAAGTACATTTACAGCGACCTTCTTCACATCATCGGGAGTAGCGTACTCCCTCTCATATATGTACGCAAAAGCCTTTGCCGCCTTGTAGAGAGCTATGCTTCCGCGCGGACTGATTCCGAGAACAGCATTTCTGTCGTTTCTGGTCGAGGAGACTATCGAAACGATATATTTCTTTACCTCGTCAGTAACGCGAACCCTTCTGACTTCCTCCTGCATTGCGATAACGTCGTCAACAGTCATTGCAGGCTCGGTAATATTGAGGATAGGATTGTGCATTTCTGTGCGTTCGAGTATCTTGACTTCCTCGTCACCGTCGGGATAGCCCATTGACAGCTTCATAAAGAATCTGTCCATCTGAGCCTCGGGAAGATGATAGGTACCGTATGTCTCAACAGGGTTCTGAGTAGCCATTACGAGAAAGGGTCTCGGGAGCTTATGGGTAACTCCGTCAAGGCTTATCTGACGCTCCTCCATTGCCTCAAGAAGTGCCGACTGCACCTTCGGAGAAGCACGGTTTATCTCGTCTGCAAGGAGGAAATTGCACATGACAGCTCCGTCGCGGTATACAAATTCGCCCGAATTTGCGTCAACCATCGTAAAGCCTGCGATATCCGAGGGCATTACATCGGGAGTAAGCTGTATTCTGTTAAACTTTCCGCCTATCGAGCGTGAAAGAGCGGTAATAAGCTGAGTCTTGCCCACTCCGGGTACGTCCTCGAGAAGAACGTGTCCCTCGCAGAGCATAGCGGCAATAAGGCGGATAACCGTATCGTCCTTGCCGACTATTACCTTTCCAACAGAATCAGCGAGCTTTTTTACATTTGGATTCATGTGCCACCTCTTGATTTATATTTTTATAGACATACATTTATTATAACATATTAATTGAAATACCGCAAGAGCAATACATACAAAGATTGCGCTCACTTAATGTGCAAAACGCACAAAAATGAGCGCATTATAAATCTGTTTTGATAGGTTATGGTCAGTTAAGGTCGCTGTCAGCAGAGGTCTCGTCAATGACCTCGGAGTCATCAAACTCTCCGCCGTGCTTCTTATCGGAAAGTGCCGACATGATGAAGCCGATAAATCCGATAAGGAAAACTCCGACGCCGATAAGCAGTACCGCAATAGCAGATTTGTTTATCTTGCGAGCTTCAATGCGGTATTTTGCCAAATTGCTCTTCTCAATACCGATAGCACTGAGCTGGTTTACGGTATCATTGTAGAAATCCTTGTACTCCTTATCAGTAGGCTGTTCACTGAGCCTGCCCTCGAAGTCAATGGAAATCTCGGGGACATCATACTCGGGTATCTCATCATCTGTCAGGTAATCCGTCCACTCGTCAGAAGCGGCTGTGAGCTTCTTCTTCATGTCCTTGTCTGAGGTCGAGAGGACAACATAAAATGCCTTGTCGAACTCCTCGTCTGTCATATTCTCATATGAATCAGCGGTGAAGCTGCCGACAATAAAGAAGTCGGTATCCCTGTGGCTCTCCTCATAAGTAGCAAAAGGACCGTAGACAAAATCGATCTCGCCGTCCACAAGTGCGGACTCCTTGAAATCTGAGATCGACGACTTGTTCAGATCGACCTTCTTACCCTTGAAAAGCAGCATAGCGTCGCTGAAGCCTGCAAGACAAAAAGCAAGACCAACTATCATCATAATAACAAATATCTTAGCTTTCGTGTTCTTCATAAAAGCCTCCTGTTATGAAGAAAGGCGCAGAATACTCCGCGCCTTTTCTATTTTAAGAACAGTTTCTTATCTTACTTTATCATGTTTGCTACTTCGTCAGCAAGGTTGTCTTCCTTCTTCTCAACACCCTCGCCGCGCTCGTAACGGATGCACTCTGCAACCTTGATTGTACCGCCGAGTTTCTTAGCTTCCTGATCAACATACTGCTGAACTGAGAGCTTGTCGTCCTTTACGAAAGCCTGCTCGAGAAGGCAGTTCTCTGTGTAGTACTTGCCTACCTTGCCCTCAACGATCTTGATGCGTACCTGCTCGGGCTTTGAAGCCATCTTAGGATCCTCAGACATCTGAGCGAGCATAATCTCCTTCTCGTGCTCAAGAACCTCAGCAGGAACCTGCTCACGATTGAGATATGAAGCATTGAGTGCAGCGCTCTGCATAGCAACGTCCTTACCGATATAAGCAACCTTGTCAGCGTCGAGGTCTGTGTCAAGCTTTACGAGTACACCGATGCTGCCGCCGTTGTGGATGTATGAGAAGGTCTTGCCCTCAACTCTTACGAAACGACGGAGAACGATGTTCTCTCTGATCTTCATGCCTGCGAGCTCTGTAAGAGCATCGGCAACTGTCTGTGTTGAACCGCTGAGCTGCTCATTCTTGAGAGCATCAACGTCAGCAGGCTTCTTATCGAGAATTGTCTGTGCAACAGCAGCAACGAAATTCTTGATGTCATCTGTGTTAGCAGCAAAGTCTGTCTCTGTATTTACTTCAAGAAGAACGCCCTCGTCAGCTGTTGTAACTGCTGTAACGATACCCTCAGCAGCAGCTCTGCCGCTCTTCTTAGCCTGTGTAGCAAGTCCCTTTTCCCTGAGGAACTCGATAGCCTTGTCCATATCGCCGTCATTAGCCTCAAGAGCCTTCTTGCAGTCCATCATGCCGACGCCTGTAGCCTTCATGAGATCCTTTATCTCAGCAACGGAAACCTTTCCCATTGTTATATACCTCCAAATTTATAGTATAGACTGCCATGCAGTCATTATATTCTGATCACTCAGCAGCCTCAGCTGTCTCAGCAGGAGCTTCTTCCTGTGCAGCCTCTCCCTGCTCGTCAGCAACTGTGTCGCTTCCCTGTCTGCCTTCGATAACAGCATTTGCGATCGTGCCTGCGATAAGCTTTACAGCTCTGATAGCGTCATCGTTACCGGGGATAACGTAGTCTACCTCGTCAGGAGCGCAGTTTGTATCTACGATAGCAACGATCGGGATGTTGAGCTTCTTAGCCTCAGCAACAGCGATCTTTTCCTTTCTTGTATCAACGATGAAGAGACAAGCGGGGAGCTTCTTCATGTTCTTGATACCGCCGAGGAACTTCTCGAGCTTCTCTATTTCAAGGTTGAGCTTTACAACTTCCTTCTTGGGAAGAAGGTCGAATGTACCGTCAGACTCCATTGTGTGAAGCTGCTCAAGTCTCTTGATTCTTGTCTGGATGGTCTTGAAGTTTGTGAGCATACCGCCAAGCCATCTTGCGTTTACGAAATGTGCACCTGCACGCTCAGCCTCTTCCTTGATGGAATCGCCGGCCTGCTTCTTTGTACCGATGAACAGTACCTCGCCGCCCTGTGCCGAAAGGTCACGAACGAACATATAAGCTTCTTCAAGCTTCTTTACTGTCTTCTGAAGGTCGATGATGTAAATTCCGTTTCTTTCTGTGAAAATGTACGGTGCCATTTTCGGATTCCATCTTCTTGTCTGGTGACCGAAATGTACGCCGGCCTCAAGAAGCTGCTTCATTGATACTACTCCCATTGTGTAGTCCTCCTTAAAATTTGGTTATTATTATCCTCCGCCCGAGTCGGTTGCAGGCGGCTTTTCAAGTGAAAAGCACCGTGCCGCAATAAACGGACGTGTGAATTACTGTAATATTATATCACTTTTCGTATAATTTTTCAAGATTTTCCAATACGTCATTTTCACGTTTTTTATGGCAAATCTGTGCTGATATTTGTTGAAGCTGCACCTATACGGTCAGTCGAGCGATTTATCAGTATAACATCAGTGCCTATCACCTTTATGTCGCCGCACGGTATAACAACGTCGTCCTCTCGCCCGAATATCCCGAGAAATCGGGGACTGCCGTATATCACGAGAGCCACAGCCTCGGACGTGTCAAGGTTTATCTCGACATCATCTATGTACCCGAGCCGCTCGCCGCTGTTTATGTCGATGACCTCCTTGCTCCGAAGGTCCTCAAGCTTGCATATCATAACGCACCCCAATAACAGATTTTTCCAAGTTATATGCCGCAAAATACGCCCGAGCGGCTGTGAAACACATATAGAAGCTTTATACGCTCTATTGGCGGGAACCCTTTTGAGACAAAGGGTTATTCCTCAA
>ONNL01000006.1 GCA_900319195.1 uncultured Ruminococcus sp.
TGGGAGACAGCGTCTCCCACAAAAAGCTTTTCAGAAGCGCTCGGTAGAGGGTGAATTTAAAAACAGTCCTATGGACTGTTTTTAAAGAGGGAGCGCCTTGCAAGAGAGACGCTCCCTACTATGAACCTATGAAACGTCCCCTGCGGATCATCCGCAGCGAAAACATGACATTCCTTGATCAAAGGCTGAACATGATATTATTGATGATAGCCTCGAGCATTTCCTGTCTGCCGCTTGTGAGCGAGTCAGTTACTTCGCCCTTCTCAAGAGCGTACTTTTCGAGCTCCTCAAGACCCACCTTACCGTCGATAATATCCTTGCCTATGCCCTTTGTCCACGACGAGTACCTGTCCTCAACAAAGCGGTCGATACGTCCGTCCTCGATGACCTTCAGAGCGATCCTGAGTCCGAGTGCAAATGTATCCATACCTGCGATATAGCTGTGGAAGATGTCCTCCTTTGTGAACGAGCCGCGGCGAGCCTTAGCGTCGAAATTCAGACCGCCGTTTGTGAAGCCGCCTGCCTTGATGACCTCATACATACAGAGTGCCGCGTCATAGATATTTGTCGGGAACTGGTCTGTATCCCAGCCGAGAAGCGGATCGCCCTGATTTGCGTCGATAGAGCCGAATGCACCGTTATCGCGTGCCATTCTCAGCTCGTGCTGGAAGGTATGCTGTGCGAGTGTAGCGTGGTTAGCCTCGATGTTCATCTTGAAATCCTTGTCAAGACCGTACTTGCGGAGGAATCCCAGAACAGTAGCGGTATCGAAGTCATACTGGTGCTTTGTAGGCTCCTTGGGCTTTGGCTCGATGTAGAAATCGCCTGTGAAGCCTGCCGAGCGGGCATACTTGACTGCCATCTTCATGAGACGAGCCATGTTGTCGAGCTCGAGTGCGGAATTTGTGTTGAGCAGAGTCTCATAGCCCTCGCGTCCGCCCCAAAAAACGTAGCCGTTTCCGCCGAGCTTAATTGTCGAGTCGATAGCCTTCTTGAGCTGTGCAGCCGAGAATGCGAACACATCAGCCGAGGGAGATGTGCCTGCACCGTGCATGAAACGAGGGTGGTCGAAGAGCTTTGCAGTGCCCCAGAGACACTTCTTGCCTGTCTCAGCCTGCTTAGCCTTGATGTAGTCCGTCACCTCGTCGAGCTTTGCGTTTGTCTCAGCAAGGTCACTGTATTCGGGAGAGAGGTCGCGGTCGTGGAAGCAGAAATAATCGATCGAGAGTTTATCCATTATTTCAAATGCCGCGTCAACCTTTGCCTTTGCTCTTGCCTCGGGTGTGGACTCGCCCCAAGTCTTGTCAGTCGTTCCGACACCGAACATATCGGTACCGTCGCCGCCCATTGTGTGCCACCATGAAAGTGCAAACTTGAGGTGCTCGCGCATCTTCTTGCCTGCGATAACTTCATCGGGGTCGTAGTACTTGAATGCCAGAGGGTTTGTGGAATTCTTTCCTTCGTACCGGATCTTGCCTATTTCCTTAAAAAATTCGCTCATAATAGCCTCCTGTGAGTGTTATTTTCGGACACAGCAGCCTCAGCCTCCGCGAATACCGCTGAGAGTTGCAGTACACGCTTCAGCCCGCCTTTGCCGCCATAGCCCATTTATTCAAACCCGCAGCTTTTGCGGATTCAAGTGCATCAGTCAAGCAGAGAGATGTCAAGCTTTCTGCTGTCAACATCGTAGTAATCCTCTATCTCAGCAACATAATAGCGGAATACCACCTTGCCGTTATATACCATAACATCGCCGTCATCGGACACTCCGAGCATTTTGAGCTGCTCATCGCTGAGAGTATTCAGCAGCACGGTCATATCCGAGCCTATCTTGAAATCGGGATTGCCGTAATCGTCCGCATGAGCGCTTTCAAATATCTCGTATGCGTCGTCTGTGAAGTCGCTGAAGTAAACGCGCTTTCCGCTCGCAATATCAAGCTCGTCATAGAGCTCTGCCGACGGTGAAAGGACATAGTATCTTGTGCCTTCCTTGCCTATGCCGAGCTTTGCAAGCTTATCTGCGTCGAGCTCGTCAAGCTTTATCGGGTCAACATCAGAAGCCGTATATCCGAGGTCTAACCTTGTATATATCTCAATATCCGAGACCTCGAGAGTGCTATCGAAGGTGAGTCCGAGCTTTTTGAGCTCATCATCTGTGACATCCACCTTTATTGCGTCCGAGAGAGCCTCAAGCTCCTGAGTTATCTCCTGACGGGACTGAGTTTTCCACTGAACATCATTTGCCTCTGAAACAGGTCGTGTGCGCGAGACAACGTGCTCCATATTCTTGAGTGTGAATGTAACGAACTTGTACTTCTTATCGGCATAATTCGGCTCGACGTAAACTGCCGTACTGCCGCCCGAGGTATCCTCGGTATTGACTATCCTGTAACGGTATCTTCCCGAGGGAGAAACTCCGCTTGAAACGACGCTCTCCTTGGCTGTCGTGATAAAAAACGAGCTGAAAATGAAGTAGCCGAGAGCTCCGAAGATGTAAAGCAGAAGGATTATAGTACCCACTGCGGTCTTGACTCCCTCACCTGCGCCCGACAGGAGCAATATCACGATACCCGTTGCGATTATTGGTATGATAAGTCCCCATTCACCGAAATACAAAAGCACTACGGGGAGCATTGCAGGCAGTATGATGAAGCTTGCTATACGTGTAAGTATCTGCCGTCTTGAATAGAGCATTGCAACGATTGAGAGCACCGATACTCCCGTAAGTGCAAGGCACAGAGATGCACGCGAGTTTATATGTATATCATAGAAAAGCGAAAAATAGCACACACGACAGGCAATAAATGCGTAAAATACACTTATCAGTGAAACTGCCCTTTTAGTCCATATATTTGCAAAAAATTTTTTCATCTTGACCTCCGAAAAAATCTGAACATACTACGAATACTATTATACCATTTTTCAAGCAAAGTTACAAGTTATTTTTTGAAATTTTCATGAATTTTTACAGATAATGGCTTCAATTATCAATTATTGCTTTACATCGGCATAAAAAAATCGTATAATGAATATATTATCGTCTGTACGGAGGGATATATTCATATGAAAAGCAAGGCAGGTCTGTGCAGGACAGTCGTGTTCGGTATACTCACAATAGTCTGCATGGTTTTGATATTCATGTTTTCATCGGACAACGCTGACAAGTCCTCAGAAAAGAGCGGAGAGGTCACAAAAGCCGTAGTCGAGGCAACTGTCCCCGACTATGAGGAAATGCCTGCCGAAAAGCAGGAGTCAATTCTCGACAAGGCGGAGCACATAGTCCGCAAATGCGCTCATTTTTCAATATTCATGGCACTCGGTTTCTGTGCTTCGTGCACGGTCGGCAGGAGGAAGATATTCGGGATAAGGACGCTTGCCGTGGTCGGATTCTGTTTCCTGTACGCCTGCTCGGACGAGATACATCAGACCTTTATCCCCGGACGCGCAGGAATGTTCACGGACGTGCTTATCGACACCTCGGGCGCGGTCATCGGGACAATTATTTCGCTTGTCATGCTTGCCGTCTTTGCATTAGTGACAGGTAAGAAGAAGACGGCTGACTGAGCGCCTTCCTTGCGGGAGATGTACGTATATTTTCAGAGAAGCATTACGAGAAGTTCTTTACCTTAACTCTGCTTCTGGGCGTTAGCCTAAATCCCCCATATATAGCGCTACATCACTATGTCGTCCGAAAAGACTGACAGCGCTATATATGGGGGAAATTTCAGCTTAAAGTCTTTGAAAAGGGGTTCGGGGTGACTCCCGGCAGTGCAGGGAGATGTCAGCGTAGCTGACAGAGGGTACGGGGTGCTGTTGGCACAAAGCTTTCCTCAGAAAGTTTCCCCCGATAATTCACATATATTTTCCCATAAGGGAAAGAGCTTCGGGCAGACGGCTTACTGCATACCGCCCTTTACGTAGAAGTTGTCCTGAATGATGAGCGAACAGCCGCCGAGGAAGTTGTTCTTGCCTTCAAGCTTGCTGAGCACAACTCTGTCCGCTATTTCCTCGCTTACGAGACGTATCATCTCGCGCTTTACGTAGTCGAACTGCTTTTCGTTGAGATTGAAGTTATGAAGGACTATCTTCTTTGCGAAGTGGCTGATAGCGAGGTTATTGACGAGCACAGTGTACTTGTCGATTATGCTGTCAACAAGCTGTTTTACGGGCTCCTCGCCTCTCATGAGCGCCATGAACACATTTTCTGTGTTTATCTTGTTCTTGTCCCCGTCTGTAAGCTCATAGAGCACGGGAGTCTTTTCCTTTGAATATATCTCATAGAACGAATTGAGCATTGCCGTCCTCGAGAGCTCAGCCTTTACAGAGCCGTTGGGATAGCCCTCATATGCCTTGCCGTTCGGATTTACGATATATCTCTCTATCATTGACGTATAGTAAACATAGTCGCTGGAGAGCTCGTTTTTCTCGATAACAGCGAGGTTCACCTGATTGCCGTTATGGATGAACGCCTGATTTGTCTGATAACCGTTCTGCGTCTTGAACTCGTTATTGGCAAGAGCCATGAGTCCGATAGCGTTTCCGCAGTGGATATCAAAGCTGAGTCCGCCCGAGAGCTTCTCGATGAAGTTGGTGAAATCGAGGACTCCGTCCTTATAGAATATCTTGAGCTTGCCCCACATTGTCGGCACGATACCGATACCGAGTCCGAGTATCTTATCCTTTGTAAGACAGCTGTTTGCGACCATTTCATTGCAGGTCTTGATTATGTAGTTGATGATGTCCTTGCTTGTGGTCCTGTCGTCAATGACCATGCTCGACTTATCAAGTATCTCAGAATTGAGGTTTGTGAGTCCGACTGTGACTTCCCTCTCATCAACTGTAGCACCAAGGGCAAATCTGCTGTTGACGTTGATGTCAATGAGTATCTTTCTTCTGCCCTTCTGGAGCTTTTCGGTATTTACGGGAGCCTCGCCTATCTCAACGAGAACGCCCTCCTCTATCATTTCGTTTGTTATGATAGTTACAGCGGCTCTTGTTATTTCAAGTGCGCTTGCAACGTCAACTCTCGAAATAGGTCCCGATTCTCTTATTACACGCAGTATCTGCATACGGTTTCTTCTTTTAAGATCAAGCTTGCTGATTCCTCTTTTTTCCATTTCTGATAACTCCATTCTTCAATATTTACTGACCCAAAAAATTCAGGCGGCAATTCACGTATAGTCGCCCGAGCCCCAATAATAATCAAATCATCAAATCCTGCTTTGGTACAGCAAACGGGAATACCACTCTGTCTGCTGTCTGCCTATAACACGGAGCAAAACCCCATTTGCAGTGTATATGCCAATTCAGATCATTTTTATAGTCAATGTCAAATGAATTTTGGCATCAGCTATAATTAATAAAAAAAAATGATGTTTTTAGTCAACCTTATATCTATGCCTTTATATATATTATAACACATTTTTACTAAAATTCAAACATTTTATAGAAAAAATAATAAAATCAGCATTTTTAACAATCTCAATATGTTTTTTTTGTTAATAATTCCTCAGTGCAATAGAAAAGCCGCTCTTTCCCGAGCGGCTTTAATCGGATTCGATTTATCATGGGAGCACCAGCGAAAAAGCGCTTCCCTCAACAATTTATGTCCCTATCCTGATGAAGAAATATCTTAGAAATTGCCGAAAGGACTGTCGTCGTCATCATCGTCGTCCTTGTGCTTTTTGTCTCTGTCATCATCATCGTCATCATCGTCGTCATCACCGTAGTTGTCAACGAGATAATCCATATCTGTATAGTTGATGATCTTCCAGCCATCGTCCTCAAGCTCAATAGCGCAGAATTCAAGAGTTGTGGTATCCTTTTCTCTGTCCTTGCCTTCGCCCTCGATCATTTCTACCTTTACCTTGTACTCATAGCCGCTCTTTGCAGTGTACTCAATTTCATCATCGTCATCATAGCTTGTATAGTAGCTTGCCTGCTGTTCGAAGTAATTCTCAGCAGCCTCGAGTGCCTTCTTATCAAATTTTTCCTTTTCCTTTACGCTCTTGACCTTGATCTTGTAATCCTCATAATAATCCTCGTTGGAGTCATTGCGGTCGTCGATGTAGTCCTCAAGATAATCGTGCTCCTCGAGATAGTCGAGCTGATAATCGGTGTATATGAAGTTGTAATAATCCTCAGCGCCGTCGAGACTGTAATAGCATTCAGCGAACTTCTCTGCTATCTTCTGTCCCTCGCTTGCAGCTGCTTCTTTTTCTTCGCTGTCCTTTTTGCCGCAGGCTGTAAATGCGCCTGCTGCCATTGTTGCTGCCATTAAAAATGCCAAAGCCTTTTTCATAATAAAACCTCCATAATGCCTTTTTTAAACTGAAGCGGTCAGAGTTCAGTCATATCAGTCGCCGTAGTAATCTACGAGATCCTCTGCCTCAAGCGTAATTACCTTCCAGCCGTCGCCCTTGACCTCAACAGCGCATAACTTCTGTGTATTTGTCTCCTTATCGCCGTCGTCCTCAGTAACCTGTATCTTGATCTTATACTCAGCGCCGCCCTTGACCTTGATGTCATCATCAACATCATATCTGTCAGCCTGCTGCTGAAAATAATTCTCAGCAGCCTCAAGAGCGTCATCATCGAGCTTATCAGTCTTTTCGATGCTCTTTACCTTAAACTTATAGTCCTCAAGAGTATCCTCCATGCTATCATTCCAATCATCTATCATGTCGTCCCAATCGTCATCCTTCTTGAGCTGCTTGATAGTGCTGCCGAGGAAAGTTGCCGTGTAATACTTCTTAGCTCCGTCCTTTGATGTATAGCCGTCGATATAATCCTGAACAACAGCCTTTCCGCCGTCTGTTGCCTCTTTCTTTTCCTTCTTGTCACCGCAGCCTGCAAAAGCTGTTGCTGTAATTGTTGCTGCCATTAATAATGCCAAAGCCTTTTTCATAATAAACCTCCAAAGTATTTTAATAAAGCCGGAGACAAAGCTCCGGCTTTATATCGACTTTTTAATTAGTCACCGTAGTAATCAACGAGATCATCAGCATCAAGCGGAATAACCTTCCAGCCGTCGCCCTTGACCTTAACTACGCAAACCTTTTCGCTGTGAGTATCCTTGTCTCCGTCTTCCTTGTACTGCATCTTAACTCTGTACTCATAGCCCTTCTTTACGTCGATGTCATCAACGTCAGCGTCATACTGGTCAGCCTGATTCTCGAAGAATTCCTCAGCAGCCTTGCACTCCTTGTTGCTGAGCTTGCCCTTCTTCTCGATCTTCTTAACCTTGATCTTAGCGTCATCGAGCATATCTTCCGTGTTGTCGTTCCAGTCCTCGATCATTTCATCCCAATCGTCATCGTCCTTGATCTCCTTAATAACGTCGTCGAGAAGAGTAGCTGAATAATACTTCTTTGCGCCACTCTTAGATGTCATGCCCTTTGTAAAGTCCTTAACAGCGCCCTTTGCTCCGCCGCCGCCGAGAAGTGCGATAAGAATGATAAGAACAACAACTACTGCTGCACAGACAGGAAGAAGCTTCTTGATCTGGTCTAAACCGCCGCTTGCTGCTCCGCCGAGTGTTGAATCGTCAGCTGCTGCATTGCCCTCAGCTGCGTTTTTCTTTGCACAATCCTCGCAGACTGTACCTTCGGATATTTCTTTTCCACAAAACTTACAAAATGCCATTTGTAATAACCTCCATATCAATATAAATTTATGTCATTATTGTATCACACAGTTTTCACATTGTCAAGAAAAAGCTCTCCAAATTATTTCCATTCGCCTTAATTTCAGCAGTTTGCATAAAATTAAGCGTCCGACCGAATTTATTTGCTCTGATATTTCCCTGTCATTTGCTCTTTTCAGAGCCTACGGCAATGGTGTATGCCGCTGCAAATGCCGCTGCTGCGGCAAATACAGTCGGGAGCATCAGCAGTACCTCGCCCGTCGATAACGCCGCAGATGATGCGTCCGATTCTATGAGATTATAAAACTGCAAAAAAGGTGCATTTATAAGCTTGTAAAGGCGGTAGAAATCGAAGTTTCCGCCTGTTGCGGAGAGCATAAGCACCACCCAGCTCACAGCCGCAGGGAGCGTCACAATTATCACTATCCCGACAGCCTCGGCAACCGAATTTCTCTTGCCCTCGGCACGCTCCAGCCGACAGTCCTCACGGGCAGTCTTTACGGCAAGATTTATCATCATACAGATGAGCACTCCAGCCGTGCAGATAAGGCTGACAAGTCGCAGGAAAATGTCCGACGAAGCAGCAAAGGGAATGCTGACAAACAGACTGAGGAAGTCCGCCGCTATTACGGTCAAAAATGCTTTCAGATATTTCATATCAATGTTCCTTTTTTATTTCATGATACCGACATCGCTCTCCGCCGAATATCTCACTGTTTTCGTGTAATAATAAATGTGTCCTCAACAACTAAAAAATATCACACGGAGGTGAGATATATGGAGGATGATGTCAAAATATATACGCCGAAAAGCTCGCTCTCAGGCTCTGCTGCGTCCCCTGAGGGCTCTGCCGAGAAGCGAGGCACCGAGGAAAAATAATACATTCACTATAACTATGCTCGCGCCGGGAGCTGTATTGAAAATGAGTGAAATGAACATTCCGAAGAGGAAGCTTATTACAGATACCGCTCCCGACACGAAAACTACTCCCTTGAAGCTCGTGCACACGCGCATTGCGGTCAGTGTGGGGATAACGATAAGGCTCGAGATGAGCAGTGAGCCCATCATCATCATTCCAAGCACTACCGTGACCGAGGTGAGTACAGCAAAAATCATGTTGTACACCGCAGGTCTTACGCCTGTCGCACTTGCAAAGCTCTCGTCAAATGTAACGGAGAATATCCTGTTATACAGGAAGATGAACGCCGCTATCACTATGACCGACAGCACAACGCTGAGTATCACGTCGCTCCTGTTCATTGCAAGGATACTGCCGAAGAGGTAGTGGCTGACATCATTCGTAATGCCTGCCTTCGAGGAGACAAGTATACCTATCGAGAGGGCAGTCGTCGAGAAGAGCGCAATTGCCGAATCTCCGCTGATACTGCTGCTCTCGCTGAGTCTGAGCAATATGAATGCGGCTATTATTACAACGGGGAGCGCTACCTTCAGCGGTGCAAGATTCATTACAGCCGCAACTGAAAGCGCTCCGTAGCCTATGTGCGAAAGTCCGTCACCTATCATCGAATAGCGCTTCAATACGAGCGTTACTCCGAGCAGCGACGAGCATATCGTGACGGCGACTCCGCCTATAAGTGCAGGAAGAAGTATCGCCATGAAGAAATCGTGTGTGAACATTATTCTGATATTTTCAGCCATTACTCAGTCTCCTAAAAATTTACTCTTTATGTGCGAGCACGCATAGTCATGCGGAGTTCCGAAAAAGCTCTCGCTCCTGCTGCAAAGACACAGCACCTTGTTCGCTTCGTCAAGCGATTTCACAACGTCATGCGACACCATGATTATCGTCATCTTGTCCTTCTCGTTGAGTTCCTTTATGATACCGTACATCTCCTCTGTCGCAGCCGCGTCGAGCGCCGCAACAGGCTCGTCGAGCAGCAGCATCTTCTTCGCCGCACACATCGCTCTCGCAAGGAACATTCTCTGCTGCTGTCCGCCCGAAAGCTCGCGGCAGCCGCGCTGTGCAAGGTCAGCTATGCCGAGGCGCTCCATTGCCTGAATCGCTATTTTCTTCTCGGCAGCCGAGTAGAATGGTCTGTAGCCGCGCCGTCCGAGACAGCCCGAGAGCACGACCTCATTTACCGTCGCAGGAAACCCCTTCTGAAGATTGGTATGCTGCGGCAGATAGCCGATGTCGGTCTGTTTCAGACCGCCGCCCATAATTATTTTTCCGCTGTCCGCACTCTTTATTCCGAGCAGACATTTTATAAGCGTGCTCTTGCCCGAGCCGTTTTCACCGAGTATACATAGGTAGTCGCCCTCGTTTATCGAGAATGAAAGTCCCTCAATAACGTTTACACCGTCATAGCTCGCGGTCAGAGCGCTGCATTCAAGTATCTTTCCCATTCCTGTGCTCCCTCTCCGTTTCATAGTATTTCCCGAATTCCTCACCGAGATTTTCAAGGTTTCTCCGCATAAGCTCCACATAGGTCACTCCGTCCTCAAAGTCCTTCCTCGTGACGTTGTGGCACTGATAAAGCGGCAGTATCTTCACTCCCGTTGCGTCACTCAGCTTCTGTGCGAGCTTGACCTGCGACATATCAAGGTAGTAGACGACATTCACTCCGTTTTTCTCTATCGCGTCCATGAGGAATGCCATTGTATAGACCGATGGCTCAGATTCCGATGAACAGCCACTGAACGCTGCATAGTACATAAGGTGATAATCGTTTGCAAGATAGCGGAACGGGAAACGGTCTGCAACTATCATCAGGTTCTTTGCGGAGAGCGTCGTCATAGTTGTAAAGTCCTCGTCAAGCTGTGTGAGCTCGTCCTCATACGGCTCCGCATTTGCGCCGTATACAGCAGAATTCTCGGGATATATCTCCGAGAGCGCATTTGCTATCCCCTCAACACAGAGCTTCGCATTTTTCGGGGAGGTCCATATATGCTCGTCGTACTCTGCATTGTCCTCGTGGTCATGCTCGTCGTGGTCGTGCTCGTCGTCATGGTGGTGCTCATGACCGTCGGGAGAAGCTCCCTCGACTTCCTCCTCTTCGAGCGGCTCAACGTAGTCAAAAAGGCGGATTATCTCCATGCCGTCGGTATCTATCGAGTCGAGGATATTGTCCACCCAGACCTCGCCCTCACCGCCGATATAGACGAAAACGTCACAATTCTGTATCGCGGCAATGTCCATAGGGCTCGGCTCATAGGAGTGCGCCTCCGCGCCTGCATCGAGAAGCATGGTGATGTCAGCGGAATCGCCTGCGACTGCTCTTGCGAAGTCATAAGGCGGAAAGCTTGTGGTGACGATAGAAATGCGGTCGGAGCTCTTGCGCGGAGCACAGCCGCACAGCACAGCTAACGATATCGCAAGTGCTGTGAGGACGCTCATTATTCTCCTCATTCCTGCACCGCCCCTTCGCAGTCCGCACAGAGCCCGTAGAATACGGTCTTGGACGGGTCAACTCTGAATCCGTGGTGCTCATAGATATGGTCCCCGAGACCTGAGAGGTGGTCGCAGGTCAGGTGGATAAGCTTGCCGCAGCGTGTACATTTGAGGTGGAAATGCCTGTGGCAGTCGTTTTCGGAGTCGATATACTGATAGCAGGCTCCTGTTTTTTCGTCGATGATATATTTGCGGACGATTCCCTGCTCGACGAGCTTATCGAGCTGGCGGTAGATCGTAGCCGTGCCGACGTTTATGCCCTCGTTCACGAAACAGCTGTTGATCTTCTGGACGTTCATATGCTGCTCCTTGTTTTCGATAAGGTATTCGAGCAGTTTTTCCCTTTGCTTTGTATTATATCCCAAGATGGTCACTCCATAAATTGATAATGATTTTCATTTTCAGATTATAACATACAATCATAGTTTTGTCAAGAGCAAAAAGACCGCCCGATAAAACGGACGGTCTCACTCTTATTTATTCTTCGCAGACATTATCATGGCCAGAAGCTCCTTATCCGAGAACTCACAATTTACTCGGTCATAAAAGCCCTTCTTCTTTGAATCGTCCCATGTATCCCACAACACAGGACACATTTTCCGCTCACGTGCCGCCTCAGCTACCGCCGAAAGATACCTCCGCACGTCCTCCATATCCTTGTTTCCCGTTGCCACTCCGTATTCACCGATGATAACAGGGACGCCATTATCAACGAAACGCTCCTTCACCATGTCCATGTACTTCTTCAGCTCGGCATAGTCAGCGTCCGTGCCCCATGTTTTCTTCGCCTTGCCCCAATCCGCGTCCTCTTCGAGAATGCAGAACGTCGAGGGAGTGTAATAATGCACAGATACCGCACAGCGCTTTTCAGGGTCATTCGGCACCTTGAACTCCTCATCACAGGTGAGCGTAATGTCCGTAGCATAGCCTGCTATCAGCAAGTGACGCTTCACATTATTGCCGCCCGAGCCGCGCACAAGGTCCACAAACTCCTGATTTATCTCGTTGAGATAGCCGTAAGCCTCAGCCTTGCCGTCAGACGAGCCGCTCCACTGATTCCACACATCATCCCAGCAGCCCTCCTCATTGAGCGACTCGAATATGAGCTTATCGCCAAATCCGCCGAACTCCTTGCAGAGCTGAGTCCAGATGGTCTTGTATTTTTTCATGCACTCGTCATGGTCGGTCGGGAAGCCTGTCCACCAGCCGCCGTCCCAGTGAATGTTCATAATGACGTACATACCGTCGTCTATCGCCCAGCCGACGACCTCCTTGACGCGCTTGACATAGTCCTTTGAGAGCGTGTACTTGCCGTCGTCCGACATCATATTCGACCACGCAACAGGCACTCTCAGCACGCCGAAGCCTGCGTCAGCCATGCCCTTTATGCACTCCTTTGTGATGACACAGCTTCCCCAGCCTTTCTCATAATTCTCAACGCTTGAGGAATTTATCCAGTCACCGCACGATTCAAACGTATTTCCGAGGTTTATTCCGACGCCCATTTCGTTGACCACCTCCATTGTCGATATATCGCGCATTCCAGTGGTTTTCTGCTTTTTACTGCCGCACCCTGCCATGCACGTCATCACTGTCGCACACGCAGCCGCAGCTGCAATTATCCTTTTAAATATCATTTCTAACTCCTTTTAAATTTTTTCAGCCTATGGTTATTTCTGTGCCGCCATCCGACCTGACTGCGAGGATATGACAGCTCCCCTCACCGAAAACTCTGTTCATCTGAGCTAAATATTCCTGTGCGAGATATTTCGGGACAAATGCCTGTATCGTCCCTGCAAAGCCGCCGCCGTGAACTCTTGCCGCTCCGCAGTCTGAGAGGAAATGCCTGCTGAGCATGAGTGCGAGTGTTATCCCCTGTGTTTCGGGATGTGAGGGTGAATATAGGTTCTGGAGAAGCTCCGCGGACGCCTCCCCCGACTCCCTCACAAGTCTGAAGAATTCCTCTGTATCGCCTATTTTAAGCGTGTCCGCCTCTGCCTTCGCCCGAGCGTTCTCACTGAAAAAGTGTGCCGCGCGAAGTATCTCCCTGTCGGTGCACTTCTCTCTGAGCTCAGGTATCTTCTCGTAAAATTCGTCCTCGTCCACCTGACGCAGAACCTGTGCTCCGAACATTGACGCAACGTGCTTCATCTCCGTCGGGATAGCCGAATAATCGTCTGTGAGGTCGGCATGACTGCCCTTCGTATCGGTTATGCACAGCGAATAGCCTGCACTGTCAAAATCGAACTGCACGTAGTCGATAACGGGCTCAGAGGGATTTTCAAAGTCAATATAGACAAAGCCGCCCACCGAGCTGACCATCTGGTCCATGAGTCCGCTCGCCTTGCCGAAATAGCTGTTTTCCGCGTACTGTCCGAACCTTGCTATCTCGACTGCTCCCACGCTTCCGCCGCAGAAAAGCCTGTCGAGGATAGTCCCCACGAGCACCTCGAATGCCGCCGAGGAGGAAAGTCCGCTTCCGCTGAGGACATCTGAGGTAGTGTAGGCATCAAAGCCGTGTATATCCTCGCCTCTCTCCTTGAATTTTGCCGCAATACCGCGTATCATAGCTCCTGCGTGACCCTTTTCCTCGGGGACAGCCTCGAGTGACGAGAGGTCTATCTCGTCCGCCTTGTGTCCCTCGGACTTTATGCGTATCACGTCGTCATCATTGACCGCAGTTACCGCGATAACATCAAGGTTTACCGCCGCCGCAATTACACAGCCGTTCTGATGGTCGGTGTGGTTTCCGCCGACCTCGGAGCGTCCGGGAGCGGAAAAAATACGTATCTCCGAATGCTCGGGATACATTCTTGAGAAGTTCTCAACAGCGCTTATGTACCTCGCCCTCTGCCTGAGAAGCTCAGTCTCCGAGGTGCCATAGAGCTCCCTGAGTCTGCCGTCGAGCAGTCCGCCCGAAAGACTGCTCACAAATTCATTTACATTCATTTTAAACTCCATTCGCAGAGCATAGTCTGCACTTTTTTCTTGTATTATAACATAAAAATGAAGAAATAGCAAGAGACGCGGAAAAAGAGTTGCGGATTCTTTTTTCTGAGCCGCGAGCACGGGGGCGGCGACACGCCGCTTATAACATATATAGATAAAATATCAAGGGACGCAGGAAATAATCATGGTCTCATTGTATATATTTCAGATATTTTATTCTAAATGTGTATTGACACGATTCCCGAAATGTTGTATTATTAAAGTGAAATAACTTTTAGGAAGTGCTATCATGAATTTCACCTGTGAACTCAGACGCATCGTTGATGACACATACGACATACAGATAGGTCATTCCCTCATGTCAGACCTCGTTTCCGACCTCAAGGGCGGTCTGACGGGCAAGAAAAACTTCGTTATCATTACCGATTCAAACGTTAAGCCGCTCTATGCGGACAGGATATTCGCGGATATCAATGCCGCAGGCTTCAAGGCTGCTCTTATCACCATTGAAGCAGGTGAGAAGTCCAAGACAAGAGCTGTCAAGGCGCAGATAGAGGACGAAATGCTAAGACTCGGCTACAGGCGCGACTGCGCAGTAATTGCTGTCGGCGGCGGAGTTGTTACGGATATTTCGGGCTTTGTCGCAGGCACCTTCGGTCGCGGAGTACCTTTCGTGAATTATGCAACTACGCTCCTTGCTGCCGCTGACGCTTCAATAGGCGGAAAAACTGCGGTGGATACTCCCCTTGCGACCAACCTCATCGGCATTTTCAATCAGCCGAAAAAGGTCTACATCGACATCGACACTTGGGAGACGCTCCCGAGCCGTGAAATTTCGGGCGGTCTTGCGGAGACTATCAAGCACGGCTGTCTCGGTGACAGGGAGCTCTTTGAATACCTTGAGAAAAACACGGACAAAATATTCTCGTGCGACCGTGAAGCCTGCGAATACATCAGCAGGCACAACTGCGAGGTCAAGTACAATGTAGTCATGCAGGACGAACGTGAGAGCGGTCTGCGTGAGGTGCTCAACCTCGGTCATACTGTTGGACGCGCTATCGAGACTGTCTCGGATTACAGGCTCCACCACGGTGAAGCAGTGGCGATAGGTCTTACCGCACAGGCGCTCCTCGGACAGACCTTCGGCTATGTCTCGGAGAGCGACGTAAACAGGCTCACTGCACTTCTCAGAAAGGCGGAGCTCCCCACGGCTATCCCCGATTATATCGACAGGGAAGCGCTCCTCCGCAAGCTCTACACCGACAAAAAGGTGCGCGACGGCAAGCTGAGATTCGTATTCCAGAAGGGCATAGGCGAGGTAGTTAAATTCGGAGAGAATAATTTCGCGCGCGAGATAAGCGAGCCCGAAATTGCCGCTGTACTTGAAAAAATGTAACGTAAAGCAATTATAAAAATTTCAAGTTGGTCGGGAGAGTGTGGCCCTTGGCTGCGCTTGCTTTAGTCTTGACAGGCTGAGGGTTTGTGGTATCATTGGCAAATGCGAACGCCACTCGGAACACATCAAATCTAATAATTATGAACACCCAAATAATTATAGCAAACGACAAAAGTTTTTGGAGTTTGCTATTTGCCGATTGCAGGGTGCGGGTGTCCGGTGGACGCCCAACGGAAGTGCCCTTGGGGTACACCTCTGCGAAGCAGAAGCACCGACCGAGGCGACAGCCGAGACGCAAATCCTTGATTTGCGTATCTGCAAGGCACTTTAAATCATTTTTTATAGTCAACGTCGAATTATTTTTTACGTTGACTATAACATAACAGGAGGTCACATATGAACACTGACAAGAGAAAAGTTGTACTCATCGGCACGGGAATGGTCGGAATGAGCTTTGCATACTCCCTCGTCAATCAGGGTGCTATCTGCAACGAGCTCGTCCTCATTGACGTGAACAAGGAACGCGCAAACGGCGAGGCTATGGACCTCAACCACGGTCTTGCATTCGCCAAGTCAAACATGAAGATTTACGCAGGCGAATACAGCGATTGCAAGGACGCGGATATTATCGTCATCGCGGCAGGCGTCGCTCAGAAGGAGGGTGAGACTCGCATCGACCTTCTCCAGCGAAATACCGAGGTTTTCCGCTCGATAATCAAGCCTGTTGTGAAGTCGGGCTTCGACGGCATTTTCCTCGTTGCCACAAATCCCGTTGACATCATGACGAGAGTTACCTACGAGCTCTCTCGCTTCGGCGCTTCGCGTGTTATCGGCACGGGCACCTCGCTCGACACGGCAAGGCTCCGCTATCTGCTCGGTGACTACTTCACCGTTGACCCGAAGAATATCCACGCTTATGTTATTGGTGAGCACGGCGACAGCGAATTCGTCCCCGTTTCACAGGTAATGCTCGCAACAAAGCGCGTAACAGAGATAATCGAGGGCAATCCCAATTCCTACAAGGTTGAGGACATCGAGGAGATAGAGGAACAGGTACGCACCTCTGCCTACAAGATAATTCAGGCTAAACGCGCTACCTACTACGGTATCGGAATGGCTATAACCCGCATAGTAAAGGCTATACTCGGGGACGAGAACAGCGTGCTCACAGTATCGGCTAAGCTCTCGGGTGAATACGGCGGCAAGGGTACATTCATCGGCGTGCCTGCTATTATCGGACGCAACGGCGTAAAGGAAATTCTTGAATTATCACTCACCGACGACGAAATGCAGAAATTCAGAAACTCCTGCGACCTGCTCAACGGATACTTCGACGACCTCAATATCTGACATCATGCAGTCTGTGGCAAGGGATAGCGGATATCCTTTTCAATTTGTTACAAATACAAAAAAGGTTCAGCGGCTTTAAATGGTCGCTGAACCTTTGTGTTTTATAGTGCAGATAGTTACGTGTCTGTGACCGACGTTAAGGGGGAAGTCGCAGGTACACTCACAAAGCCTCATAGGCTTTCTTTATATGCCCGATAAAGTCGCCCTTCGGTACCGGCTTTGAGAAATAATAGCCCTGCAGATAGTCTACACCAAGCTTATTCAAAAGCTCCGCCTGCTCTAAGGTCTCAACACCCTCTACGAGTATCCTGCGCTTCATCTGCTTTATCATGCGCACGCTGTTTTCAAGGATTATTCCTCCGAGTTTGCCGTCATTCACGCTCCAGAGTATACTTTTGTCGATTTTTACAACATCAAAATCCAATGAGAATATCGACTGCATATTTGAATAACCTGTTCCGTAATCGTCCATTGAGAACAGGAATCCCTCATGCTTGAGCGCATCTATCGTATCGCTGAGTATCCTGTAATCACTTGCCGCGACCGATTCCGTTATCTCAAAGTTCACAAGCTTTGGATCTACTCCGAAGCTGTCAACTATCTTATTTATGCGCTCAACAAATCCGGGACGCATACACTGCACCACTGAAAGATTTACGTTTATGCAGTCCAAGCCGTACTGCATCGGTATACCGCTTTTGAGAAGCCTGCAAACCTCGCACAGAACAAAGTCGTCAAGGTCGTCGATAAGTCCCATCTTTTCGGCAAGAGGGATAAACTCATCGGGAAATACATTTCCGAGCACGCTGTCGTGGAGTCTTAAAAGCGCCTCCGCACCGTGAACGGTCTTTCTGTCGATAAAGTAGGTCGGCTGGTAGTAGACCTCGAAGTTATGCTCTTCAAGTCCGCGTGTTATCGCCTTTTCCACTGCCGCACGCCGCATAAGGTAATCAAGGTCGCTGTCGGCAAGTATCTTTTTATCTATATTCGAGGGCACAGGGCTGTCAGCCATATAAAGCGCATCGGAAGTGCTTGCTATCCTGTCGGGGACCTTTGCAGACATCACCACTGCATTCAGCAAAAAGTCGGTGTCGCCTATCATCCACGGAAGCTCAAAGCGTTTGCTTATCTTCTCTGTGAGCTCGGATACATACTTTTCATCATGATCAAGCTCTGTAATGACTAACGTATCAGATGATGCAAGGTAAATATAATATCTCGGGACAAGCTCCTTCAGAAAATCGGTGATGCTTATCATCATAAGCCCTTCGTCTCCTGAGTTTAATAGTGCGCTCGGTAATATCGGTATTGGTGAGCTTTACGCAGATGAGCTGAAAAGCACGTTTTTTGATAAAATACGTATTGAGGTCGGTCTCAAGCGAATGCCTGTTGTAAACTCCCGTTTCCGCATCGGTAAGGTCATCCTCGTCCTCGACCGAGAGCATGAGTCCCAGAACGCCCATAGATTCGGCAAAAAGCTCGATTTTAATGTCTATCCATATAAGCTGTACGGCAACACCTAACAATGTGACCGAAAAGAAATACATCAGCGCTTTTTTCTTGCCCGAGGTCAGCGCCCTCCATGATGAAAAGAGCATGATCAGCGCCATCATAAAATAAAATGCCGCAGAAATATAAATAGCTGCGATACCTTGGTCACGGCAGTAGATCCTTTGCTCATTGAAATGATATATAAAGTGAAAGGCAGGATTCAGGATTATTGCTGTCTCGGTTATGGCAAATAACGAGAAATACATCAGCGAGCGTTTTTTCTCCACGTAATATACCGCTCCGCAGACGCAAGCCACATAAAAGAAAAACATTGGACACAGAGCATTATGAACGAGAAAATAAAAAAGTCTTGATATATCCATTACCTTGAATATGGCATCCGACTGAAAGCGCATTTTTTCAAGAGAAATGGTCAAAAGCTCACAAATGGAGTTCAAGATGACCATAAGGTTAAGTGAAATAAACAGCTTATTCTGATACTTATCTATCCGATGATGAATAAGTGTAAAGAATATTACGGTAAAGCATACTATCACTGCCGAAAGATCAAATGCAGCGTGTAAAAAATGATACTCGAAACCGGACATATAATGACAGCCCCCTTCCCAACATGAATTATCTGATTAAATTATAACATATAGTCCTGATTTAGTCAATGACATTATATGAACATTTTCACATATATAGCCTCAAAACCCCGTATTATCGTGTTCTATCAGGTTTCGTGGTAGAAACATATAATGCAGAAAACCAGATTTTTTCTACCAATTTTTCTACCAAAATCGCTCTATTTTGAAATCTTTTTCTCGTTTTACGTATTTTCGCATTATATCTTATAATCTTGATACTTGCGATTCTCCCGTACCATCGGGAGTTTCGCTCTTCTTTTTTCTACCACCTGGTTTATTTGTGGTAGACCGATCTGTTGTCTTTGACTTTTCTGTTGAAGCACTCTTGATGGAAGTCCTCTTAGCTGTCTGCTTCTTCCCTGTGGACTTCTTTGCAGCCGGTTCTGCTGTCTCATCAGAAGCGTTGCTCTCGTTGGCAGCTTCACCGTCAAGCACTCTTGTGATTGTCTCCGCAGAAATGACCTTAGCATTGTATTCCAGATGGCTGTAAAGGTTGGCTGTGATTGCATAATTTGAGTGTCCAAGCCATTCCTGAATCGCCTTCATCGGAACATCATTCGCAAGCAAGAGACTTGCACACGAATGTCTCAGGTCATGGAAACGCAGATGGCGCAGTCCGTTTTTGGTTGTGACATAGTGAAAACGACCGGTCACATAATCAGGAGAGATCAGCTTTCCGAAATTGTCACGGCAGATGAACCCCTCAAACTCTTTGTCAAAGGATTTGCCGCTGAGTTTTCTGAAATAGTCCTCAAGCGATTTCTTCTCCAGGAGCATTCTCTCGATGTGTGGGATCAGAGGGAGCGTTCTTCTTGTGGAATTGGTTTTCAGTCTGTTCTCCACATAGAGTTTTATGTGACCGTTCTCATCATAATCGCTCACGACCTTACGCTGGATAGAGATTGTCTTGTTTATAAAGTCGATCGCATCCCACCTCAGACCAAGCACCTCACTTCTTCGCAAACCGTAATAGGCAGCGATATGCACGACCAGTTCTAACTTATCTCCCTTGAAAACATCGAACAGATGATTCAGCTCATCCTTATTATAAAATGTTGCTTCATAGCGTTCTGTTCTCGGAACGACAAGTTTGTCCATCGGGTGTGTCGGGATGTACTCCATTTTGACCGCATACGCAAGTGCCGAGTGTATTGCAAGGTAATACTGTTTTGTACAGCTACCCTTGCACCCCTCATTGAGCTTGTGGTTCAGAAACTCCTGAATGTGCGTGTAGCGAAGTTCGCCAAGTGTTATATCAGGATAATGCTCGTTCAGGTAATCCACCAAGCGGATATTTGCACCTCTGTATGACTGATAAGTGGTTCTTGCGAGATTCGGTCTTACAGCGGCAAGCCATTCGTCAATATAGGCGCTGAACTTCATTTTGGATTCCTCAGTGTCAGCCATTCCGGCAAACGGATCCATCACTGCAGATACAGCACCCTTTTTCTTCGGCTTTTCGATATTACCTGTTCTAAACTGCACATCAAACTCCGCTACGATCTGATCGACCGCTTCTTTCAGAGCCTTCTTCGTGCATTTCTCAGGCAGTTCTGTGTTTACCCACTTGCGCTTGCGTTTTCCTGCGCTATCCCTGTAATCAAAAACAACATACTGTTTTCCGTTCTTCACGGAAGTGATATATTTATAAGGCAGACTTGCTTTCATTTGTATCCTCCTTCGATGTGAAAGCGGTCGCCCGAGGTCGAGACAGGATTCTGTCTGAGACCGAGGGTGTGCCGCTCTAAGATGTGAAAGCGGTAGAAGTCTGCTGTTGACTCTCTCATTATAGCGCAGAACCAAATATAATGCAAGACTATGCGACCGCATTTCTCTATTTTTGGCGCTCTGACTGGTTTTTAACCGTTGCTTTTGTGCGATATGAGCGCAGTGATCACATCTTCTTTCAGAACTCTGATGTGCCGACCGCAATGCTCGATCTTCGGAAGCTCACCACGACTGATCATACCGTAAATTCGGGTAGGCTTCAGCTCCATGATCTCACATACCTGCTTAACTGTCAGCACAGGCGGATACTTCTTGAAATCGCTTTTCAGCGACTTCCGGATATCATCGTTTGCCATAAAAAATCCTCCTCTCAGGAGAAAAAGAAAACTATATAGCGTTGATGTTTCATATTCAGTTTTCAAGATGCTGCGGTACATCGTCTGTCGGTTATTTTTATGCCCAAAGATTGATGTACTGTTGGCAGCTCCTACTCAGATTAGTAGAAGCTCCCGACAGCATATCAGCCGTCGTTCTGCTCAATCAAAGGCAGAATGCCGTGTTTCTTCAACTGCTCATATATAAATAGTCTGCCTCGCTGCGTCCAGTAGGTTCTGGCTTTTGAGATGGAATTACCGTTGGAATCATATACAGCATAAGTTCTGGAACTTACATAGCCCATACCGGCATACTGCTGATAAAGATGCCATACAGCGCCCTGCTTATACTGTATGCCGTGTTCGTGCAGCCACCTGTTCAGCCATATCGCAGACTTGCCGTAGTCTTTGGCAATAGTGTTTATGGGCATAAGCCCTGCGGAATTCAGCACAATGCCATAATAGCTGACTTTCGGCTGCATTTCCTCAATCTGCTTCGCCTGGGCAATGGATGTTTCAGTCAATTGACCGTTTTGCTGTTTCACAAGCTCCAGTTTCTGATCAGCGAGCTGCAATGCCCTTGCCATGATCGCATCGGGAGTATTCCATTGCTTTTCGAGGTTCAGGAAATATTCTCGGCAGCGCTTGCCGATATCGGTGCGCTGGATCATACACAGTTCCTTTGCCATATCGATCGTCAGATAGTGATCGACCTGTCTCTGCGGCATTTCTCTGCCATCTTCACGGTACACATTTTTGAAAACCGTGAAATAGTCCGAATTTTCGGTAAATCCATAATTGCACATTCTATCAAACCATGTGGCATAATAGGTTTTGACCTGAAGTGCAGCGTGAAGCTCCCGTCCGCTGACGGTCGGCTTGTCATTATCGTAGTTTACAGTAATCATGATTTCATTCATGGATCACACCCTCTTTCTCTCTTGTCGGTGTTTGTATTCATGATGTGTCCTGCAGTGTCGGGAGCAAAAGAACGCTCCCGATGCAGGTCGCAGTAACCAGACTTTGATCCGGTACTGCTGACAGCTTGTGCTGTCTATAAGAATAGGAGAAATGGAAAAAGCATCGTCAGAGATGTTTTAGGCAGAACCTGATACGGGAATCAGGCTCTCCCGACAGCATCTCTGCTGTCGTAATGAAAGGAGTCATCAAAAAGAAAATGTCAACAACAGGACTGAGCTTCCGTGGGACGACACAGATTGAAAATGGATAAAAGGTCTGTACCGCCCCGAAGCTCATATATAGCCCTTCACGATTGAAGGAGGAGCGAGGGCTTTTGATGCGCTCAAAGAGCAGATGAATCATGTCCCTCTATCTACCTAATGAGAAAATCGGGTTTTTGGGAAAGATTTTCACGATTTTTTTGCTTGAAAATTGAAAAATCGGCATTGTGAACAAAAATCGTTATTTCATTTCGTGCAAATCGTAATACTCTTTCAGCTTCTTTTTGGCAAGTTTGATCCTGTACCTGATCTTGTCAAGGCTCATCTCGTGAACCTCTGCCAATGCTGTCAGAGAGACCTTTCCATCAGAAAAGAAGTATTCGATCACAAGGTTATACAGGTCGAGATGCTCCTGATGCAGAAGCTCCAATGCTTTCGGCAGGAAATCAAGCCTTCTGCGGTGCAGGCGCTCTAATTCCTGTTCATACTCAAATGTCGGGAGTGTTGCAGGATCAGGAAAAAACTCTGTCACCTCATCGAAGTTGATTGTCTGCACACGGTTCTTCTGTTCCCGAAGATCCTGGTTATACTCCTGAATCAGCAGTCTGTTATACTCCTTCTCTATAGCGAGTGGTACATCGTCACCGAAGTGTTTGTAGAAGAACTTTTCCATTATCGTGACGGTATCACATCATTTATCATCGTGTCGAGCGATTCAGACTTTTGGGGGCTGATTGAAAGTCTGCCCAAAGCCCACTTTCTTGTCATGTATGAATACGAAAACTGCGGCGCTGCCATCAAGTCGGCTCTCACACAGCACGGCATCTATTACTGTACCATAGATGATTTCAGTACCGCAGGCACGGATGAAATGAAGAAAGCCGTCCTCTTTGCCGAGCTTGAAAAGCATTTGCCAGGTCTTATCGGGAAGAACCCAATGGAACTTACGCAGCAAATCTATCAGGAAACACGCATAACGGCTACGAAAAAGGAAATGGAGCTTTTCTGCAACCGTTATGTCAGGACTTTGAAGCTCAAAGTCTCCGAGGATCGGTTTGTGGTTGAGATACAGAAATGAAGAAACAGGGAGTGTCAAAGCTCCCTGTTTTCTTTGGTTATAGTTGGTTTTCCGATGATGCTACTACATCAGCCAAAGTATAGCGCTGCATCGTTTCTTCCATACTGTTCTGGATCTCTTTCAGCTTCGGATCAAGCATGGAATGGATATTCCTTCCGACGGGACATTCGGGATTCGGCTTCTCATGGAAATGGAAAAGCTCTCCGTTTTCAAGGGCTTCTACAGCGTTGAACACATCTAAAAGCGTGATCTCCTCCGGCGCCTTTGCTAAGGTGATACCGCCTCTGCCCTTTTTTACATTGATAAATCCTGCATCCGAGAGCTGAAGCATGATACGCCTGATCTCAACAGGATTGACATTGACCGAGCTTGCAAGGATACTGCTGGACATCGTCATCTGATCCTGGAAAACAGCAAGTGCTGTCAGCATATGAAGTGCGATCGTAAACCTACTGGAAACTTGCACAAAAATCACCTCCGAAATTTGGCAGTAAATTTATTTGTAACATTCAATGTTACTATTGACAATCTGATAACCTTGTGCTACAATATTATTGTAACACAGATTGTTACGGAAGTCAAGTGCTAAATGCAGGAGGTATGTATTATGCACAAGATCGTAGAAGCAATGAAGGCAATAGGCGTTTTCTATCTCGCAACAGTCGAAGGCGACCAGCCGAGAATTCGTCCGATCAGCGCAGTCGATGACATTAACGGCGAGATCTATTTCTGCACCAATAACACGAAGGATATGTACAAGCAGATCATGACAAACCCGAAGGTCGAGTTTTCGGGTATGGGTAAGGACGGTACATGGATCAGAGTCAACGGCACTATGGTGCGTGATGACAGCGATGAGAGCCGTGCAAAGTTCCTGGAGCTTGAGCCTTCCCTCGGTAATATGTATCATCTCGGTGACGGCATTTTCGAGGTGTTCTATCTGAAGGACGCTAAGTGCGTGAAGTATTCATTTACTGCAGCTCCCGAAGAGATCAAGGCATAAAAACAACTTGAATCCACTCAAAGGAGGCTTTGCTATGGAAACAAAGGACTATTTGAAAATCCTGCTCGATGATATGCACTCGACAGTCATTGCTACGATTGATCAGAACGGGCATCCTGTGACACGGGTGATCGACATCATGTATGAGGACGGAAATACTTTCTACTTTATGACCGGACGGGGCAAGGAATTCTACGAGCAGCTAAAGGCTCAGAAGTTCATTTCCCTGACTGCTATGGCGATACCGCAAGCTGATGATGCAGGAGAACGAACAATGGGCATCCGCACGATCTCTATCCGTGGCAAAGTCGAGGAAACAGACGGGCATACCAAGCTGTTGCTTGAAAAGAATCCATATATGTATCAGCTCTATCCCGATGAATATGCGCTGAACAAGGCTGCTGCGGTTTTCAGAATGACAGTCGGTGAGGGCGATTATTTTGATATGTCGGCAATGCCTGCTGTCAGAAAAGATTTCAAGATCGGTTCAGGACTTGAAACGCATCGTATGCGTTATGTTATCGGTGAGAGCTGCATCGGGTGCGGTATAATAAAAGTATATTTGATACTCCGAACGGACGGGAAATACCGACTACAAAAAAATTCAAAAAAATTTTCAGATCCCTGTTACACTTAGCAGGTCTCGTGCGAGTGTAGTTTATGAAAGCGCTTGATGAACACATCCGACACCCAAACGGATGCTAAGAATTAAAACGAAGAGGTGGTAAACATGACAGACAAACAATACTACGAGCTGTATTCGACTTCATGCACGGCTGCTCAGACAGCTCTGTTCAACGAGTATTTCAACTATGTATACTCGATAGTCTACAACAAGATTCGAGGATGCAGCACAAAGGAGGATATCGAGGAATGCGTTTCGGACGTATTCTCGGCGGTCTTTGTTAAATACGAAAGAGATGGCTTTGCAGCAGGCGACCTCAAAGGGCTTATCGGAACGATAGCAAAGAACAAGGCGATAAGCTTCTACCGCGCACTGACCGTAAGGAACAGGCATACGACAGAGCTTGACGATGCCTCTGAGCTAAGCGACAGCAGCTGCATCATGGAAAACACCGAGAGGCGCGAGCTCCAGGGCGTACTGCTGAGCTGTGTGAATGCCCTCGGCGAGCCGGATTCGACAATGGTCATACAGAAATACTACTACAATATGAATTCCTCACAGATAGCAAAGAGCCTTTCAATGACACCCGCCGCGGTAAGAGTGAGATGCGGCAGGGCGATAAAGAAGCTGAAAGAGATGCTCTCTGAGAGAGGATTCGGGTTAAAGGAGTGTAATTTATGAGCGAGAAGAAAGAACTGGGATTTGACATCCTCGAAAATACAGACGATAAGACCGTTGAAAGACTTGAAAAGGATATGCCTATGGTAAGCGAGAGCGATAGAGAAAGGATGCTGAATATGAGTATCAAAAAGTTTGAAAAGGAAATGGATATCCCCGAGAACAAGAGCTTCTCAGGCAATGTTGTATCGGGTGTTGAGACCTATAAGAAGCCGCGGATTTCAAAGATGATGACAGCCCTTACAGGCATTGCCGCATCTGTTGCGATAGTCGGCTCATGCGTATGGATAGCATCGAGAAACGGCGGCGGCATCATCCGCGAGCCCGAGCACAAGACAGGTGTCATTGAGACAACAACAGAAGCAGAAGATAACACCACTGAGACCACCACAGAGACGACCACAACACCTGCTTTTGAGGACTTTACCGAGTCCGTAGCAGCAGATTACAACGACGCAGCCGAACAGCTCATCAAAAATGAATACATCAATGCTCCCGAGTATTACTTCGATATCGAGTACTCATTCATCGAAGTGAACCACGACGACGTGCCCGAGCTCCTGGTTGCTTACACACCCAACGGCGACAGGACGAACACGCTCTACAGCTTTGACGGAAGTAAGTACACCGTCGCAACATACAGTGCAGACGAAGACCTTCTTATGAACGCAGGCATGATATTTGACCTCTGCGGCTACAATGCCGATGAGGGGCTCATCTACCTCGAGCACAAGAGCGGCTACAATGTGATAGAGCTGCTCAAGGTCAACAGGAGCGGCGGATTCACTCTTTCTGACACAATGCTCAATGCTGACGGTTCGCTGGCAGACTACGAGAGCTTCAAGAGTGAGCGTGTGGACTCTTATACATGGACAGAGCCCGAGTTCACTCTCGCTGCGGAGCATTCGGCAGCTGCTGAACATGACATCATCGGCGATCAGGTACCCGCCGCGGCCGACAGACTCATCAGTGAAAAATACCTCTCCGCAGGCGATATATATTCAAACGTTGAATATGCCTATGTCGATGTGAACGGCGACAAGATGCCCGAGCTCTCTGTCAGCGCGACCTATCCCACAGGTGCGAACTATTCAGACTTCTACTACTACAACGGCTCAGATTATGTACCTGTCGAATTCACAGAAACATATGAGGGTGAGGAATACAATGTACCTGTTCACGGCAATTTACAGTTCTGCTATGAGGAGCACCTCATCTGGAATTCCAAGCCCGAGGGCAGCGGAATAGACGTTATAAAAATGAACGATGACAACACCTTCGAGATAATCAAGACATTCGGTTATGACTCCGAGAGCGAGGAGTACTATAACAGCAAGAAATGGGAAGCTCCTGTTTATCCTGTGAATTGAACAGAGATAGTTTAAGGTCCGAAGGCAAAAGCCCCCCGGACCTTTTCATTAACTGGATCACCTTCGCGGGATGATATCCCGGCAAAGCAAGCCCTCGGTGGTACTGTACCATAAAAGCGTGCCGGAGCGATACATCGGCAAAGTGATATTCACCGCCCACTCCGGATATTGCCTGAACAGCATCACACTGCTGTCGGACAGATATGCCACGAATGAGATGTAGTTCTCCTTTGTCATCGCATGGTCGGAAGTGATATACCATTCGCCGCCGATATCCTCGACAATGAGCTTTTCACCGTCCCCCGCCGTTTTCGCTTCAAGCGGGTCAAGCCTGCTGCCGCAGCAGGTCACAGAGACATCGGATGCCGCTGTGATGATATTCCCGCACTCCTTACAAACATAGAATCTGAGCCTTTTCATATTCCCCTTCTCCTTTTCATTCCTGTCGATCTCACCGCTCAGCAGCACCTCAACATCCGTGCCGAATGCATCCGCAAGCGCAGTGAGCAGCGATACATCGGGGCAGCCGTTGCCACACTCCCATTTTGATACCGCCTTGTCGCTGACATTTATTCGCTCGGCAAGCTGCTTCTGCGTGAGTCCTTGTTTTATACGGAGCTGTTTTATCAGCTCGCCTGTTTTTATCTGATCCATAATTCTCCTCCTTCGGTGACATCCCTCTTTTCATATTATAACCGACATTTTCTGCCGCGTCAATCCACGCTCCGTGGAGTTGAGGCTGATCCGCAGAGCACAGCAGAATTTACTCGGTAAAGAGCAATGCACCCATGCAGCTAA
>ONNL01000109.1 GCA_900319195.1 uncultured Ruminococcus sp.
GGGCGAAAGCCCGCCTGCGACAGTTTTCCTAACATCTACAGCACCTATCTGATTTTTCCTTAACCAAACAGTTTTTTAGAGGTACCCATATGTCACACTTTTTTGATTTTCACGATAGTAATATATGAAACAGCAGTTTCACTTGAATTCAAGTTATTGGGAGAAATAAAATGACTGGACATGAACTGAAAAAGCTTATGAGTTCATCTCCGAATATCAGCCAACAGCATTAAAAAGCAGCTCTGCTGATCCTGCAAAGCTGCTTCGTAAAAACTTATTCTGTCCTGAGTGCAACAACAGGATCCTTCTTGGAAGCCACTCTCGACGGGATAAGTCCCGAGATCATAGTGAGTATCATGCTTATCGCAACAAGCACTATTGCTCCCACGACAGGTACGTGTGCCCTGAATGTGTCAAGGCTCGTGACATGGTGAATGATGAGGTTTATCGGTATCGTAAGAAGCGAAGAAATGAGTATTCCCATGATGCCTGCGGTAAGTCCTATGAGCATGGTCTCGGCATTGAACACCGTTGAGACATCGTGCTTTGAAGCTCCTATCGCGCGGAGTATACCGATCTCGCGTGTACGCTCAAGTACCGAGATATAGGTGATAATACCTATCATTATCGACGAAACTATGAGCGAGATACCTACAAACGCTATGAGCAGATATGAGATACCGCTGATGATACCCGTTACGGACTTCATAAGAAGTGCAACATAATCGGTATAGTGGATAACGTCCTCCTCTGCCACGCTGTCATTGTACTTTTCAATCTCATCTGATATCTTATCCTTGTCAGCAAAGGACTTCGGGAAAATGTTGATAACAGAGGGGTCTGCAAGGTCGGCATATCCGAATGTCATGAGATTGTCCTCATAGGAGAAATCTGAGATAGTCTCGGGAGTGAAGGTATCGAACACCTTTACGAGCACATCGTCGCTTATCTCTATTATGTCAAGCTGTGAAGCGAGCTGCTCGTCGGTCGTATTCTCAAACTGTACAGCAACCTGTGCCGCGTACTGATACGGGAGGAGCTGTCTGAGTATTTCGGGTCCGTACTGTTCAAACTGCTCGTCGGTCATGCCGTTCATGAACTCCGAGAGAGCTGCGCTGTCAGCGTCGCTGTTCTGCGAAGCCGCGTCCTTTATCTGACTCATTATCTGCTCGCGGTTCTCGGGCTTCATAGCCTCTGTGACCATTTCCTCGAGCTGTTCGTCGGTAGGCTGTGAGAGCACGAACTTCGCTACCTCAGCCTTTGTTGCGGTATCAGCACTGCTGATGAATGCCTTTGCGGACTCAGCCTTTTCAGCGTCCGTCGGAGCGACATAATCATCTGTCTTAAACTTTCCGCCGTGGATAAGGTCATTTTCCTTGTCATTGAGCTGAGCCTGTACGACGCTGCTCGAATCCGTCTTATCGATAACATAGTCCGTGAGCTGCTTCGTATAGCCGATAAATCCTGTCAGCATAGTTGCAGCAGCGTCAGGGTTAGGCTTGATGAAACCCGATACCTTGAGCTGAGTACCCACGCCGTCGTCATTGTAGAGAAGCTGGAGTCCCGAATCGGTAGCTGTGAGGTCGATATAAGTACCGTTTCCGCCGTCCTGATAATACTCGCAGGGAAGGATCATCTTGTACTGCTTGTTCATTATCTCGTCGAATGTCCACGAGGTCTTGCCGTAGTCCTTTATCTCCTCGCCCTTCATTGCCGCCTTGAGAATGTCCGAGAAGCCGTCCGCAGACTTGAGTCCGAGAGCGTATGTCACCATATCGGGTATCTCGTTGTTCTCATTGAGGATAATGACTACCTCGTTGTATTCGTCGGGCCATTCGCCGTATGCAAGGTCATACTGGTCGTATATCAGCGGATTGATGTTCTCGCCCGAGTCATCGGGGAGCATTTCCTGCCATATCGAGCTCTCCATGAACATTGACGACATACTGCCGCTGCCGCCGTTCACCATTGAAGAAAACGTGCTGTTCTCGGAAGCTATCTTGTCATAGCCGAGTGCCTTTGCGTAGAGGTCGTTGATGTCCGATTTGACTATCGTACCGTTCTCGTCCTCACTGAAAATAGGCATCTGTATATCGTAGGAATATGAGACAGCGTTTGATCTTTCCTTTATCACATCACTGTTTTCAACAAATTCCTTGAATTTAGCCATGTTATTTATCTGCTTTGCCGAGGAATTGAGAGTGTTGAAAAGGTCGTACATCGAAGTATTTGAATACACGGTGTTCTCGTCTTTTCCCGTAGAATCGCTCTTCTCGGACTGTCCCATCATAGCCGAGAGCACCTCTCCCGTATCCGCGCTCTCACGCATAATGCTCAGCGGATAGGACGAAAGGGTCTCCTCCTGCACCTGATCAATATACTCATTGATACCCGTCGAGAGCGAAAGTATGAGCGCGATGCCGATAATTCCTATCGAGCCGGCAAAAGCCGTGAGGAGCGTTCTCCCCTTCTTCGTGAGAAGGTTGTTGAGCGAGAGCGCGACCGCCGTGAAGAATGACATCGAAACGCGCTGCTTCTTTGCCTCCTTCGGCTTGTCACTTTCAGCGTTATACGGATTGCTGTCGCTTGTAAGCTCGCCGTCCTTGATACGCACGATTCGTGTCGAATACTGCTCGGCAAGCTCGGGATTATGCGTTACCATGATAACGAGCTTATCCTTGGCTATCTCCTTGAGGAGCTCCATTACCTGAATGCTCGTCTCGCTGTCGAGAGCACCCGTCGGCTCGTCGGCAAGGAGAATGTCGGGGTTATTTATAAGTGCACGAGCTATCGCAACTCTCTGCATCTGTCCGCCCGAGAGCTGATTCGGCTTTTTGTGCATCTGAGTTTCAAGTCCTACCTTTTTGAGAGCCTCCTCAGCACGCTTTTTGCGCTCCGATTTGGAAACGCCCGAAATGGTGAGCGCAAGCTCTACATTCGCAAGCACGCTCTGGTGAGGGATAAGGTTGTAGCTCTGGAAAATAAAGCCTATGGAGTGGTTTCTGTATGCGTCCCAGTCCCTGTCCTTGTACTCCTTCGTCGAGACTCCGTTGATAATGAGGTCGCCCGAGGTGTAATGGTCAAGTCCTCCCACGATGTTGAGCAGTGTTGTCTTACCGCAGCCCGAATGTCCGAGAATAGAGACAAATTCACTCTCACGGAACGTTATGTTCACTCCGTTGAGGGCTGTCACCATGTTGTCGCCGCTGCCGTACTGTTTAACAATGTCTTTTAGCTGTAGCATCTGGTATTTCCCTTCTGTATTTATTTAAACGGTATTTATACATTATATCACCCACATGACAATATGTCAATCACTTTCTCCGCTTTTACTCCTTATTTTCACGTAAAGCACACAAAAAAACTCAGGTGCTTCTATAAAGAAGCACCCTTTTATCTTATATGCAGGTTGTTATTACTTCATGCCGTACTTTTTGAGAAGAGCCTCGATCTTAGCGTGAGGGTCAAGTATTTGGCTGATAGACACGTCGTGATTGATAGCCTCGATGAAGTATGCGATATACTTGGAGCAGTCTACCTCATGGAACCACGGTCTCTCGAGGAGCTCGGGAGTCCTGTATGTGAGGTTTGTACCGAACACGCCGTCGATGATACCGTCGTCATAAGCCTTATCGAACTTTTCAAGTCCGTTTGTGAAGATAGCATAAGTAGCGTAAGTGAATATTCTCTTAGCCTTCTGCTTCTTGAGCTCATAAGCAACATCGAGCATGGACTCACCCGACGAGATGATATCGTCAGATACGAATACGTCCTTATCCTTAACAGGATTTCCGAGGTATTCATGAGCAACGATAGGATTGCGTCCGTTTACGATAGTCGAGTAGTCACGTCTCTTATAGAACATACCCATTTCAACGCCGAGCACAGAAGCATAGTACATATTTCTGTTGAGAGCGCCTTCGTCGGGGCTTACTACCATGAACTTGTCCTTCTCGAAGCTGAGGTCTTTAAGGTCACGGAGCATAGCCTTTAGCACCTGATATGAGGGCATGAGGTTATCAAATCCCATGAGTGGAACAGCGTTCTGTACTCTCGGGTCGTGAGCGTCAAAGGTTACGATATTTGAAACGCCCATTGCCTCGAGCTCCTGAAGTGCACAAGCACAGTCGAGCGACTCACGATAGCTTCTTCTGTGCTGTCTGCCGCCGTAGAGTATAGGCATGATCACATTTATGCGGTGAGCCTTGCCGCTTGCCGCCTGGATTATTCTCTTGAGATCCTGATAGTGATCGTCGGGAGACATTGAATTCTCGTGTGAGAAATACTCATACTTGCAGTTATAGTTTCCGACATCGACCATGATAAAGAGGTCCATACCGCGAACCGTTGACTTGATAAGACCCTTGCCGTCGCCTGACTGGAAACGCGGGCATTCGCTCTCTACGAGGAACGTATCCTTTTCAAGACCGCCCTTGCCTGCCCAGTTAACAAGATACTTGTCTATCTTCTTACCGAGCTCCGCAAAGCTGCTCATAGCAATAATGCCGATAGGTGCAACTGTTTTTTCACTGTCGAATAAAATTTCACTTGGTGCCATAACTCAATTTCCGCACTTTATTATAAGTGCGACACTCCTTTCGGTTTTTTGTCGGGAACGCAAATCAAAAACAATTATTACTTGCAGAAGTTTTCTACATATGCCTCGATATCATGCGCGATTATCTCAGCCGCAACTTCCTTGTTCTCGATCTCCTTTACCGCTGTTGTTTTGTGTTCAAGTTCCTTATAGACCGTGAAGAAATGTATCATTTCCTCAAAGATATGCTTCGGAAGTTCATCTATGTCGTGATAGCAGTTATAGTTCGGGTCGTCAAACGGGATAGCGATTATCTTATCGTCGCACTTGCCGTTATCGAGCATTCTTATGACCCCGATAGGATAGCAGTGTACAAGAGTCATCGGCGCGAGAGTTTCCGAACAGAGCACCAGAACATCGAGCGGGTCATTGTCGTCCGAGTATGTTCTCGGGATAAGTCCGTAGTTTGCAGGATAATGTGTCGAGGTATGGAGGATGCGGTCCATTTTGATAAGACCCGTCTCCTTGTCGAGCTCATACTTTATCTTGCTTCCCTTTCCGATCTCGATGACCGCATAGAAATCAGTAGGAGTTATACGCTTCGGACTCATTTTATGCCAGATATTCATTTTCTCACCTTCCTGAAAGCGAAATATCCCGTACCCTGCCGGATCCTGCGGCGCATCACAGAGCCGAGAGATACGGGAACACAATAGTTGTCTCTAACTTAAAGTATATCATTTCTTTCACTGTTTGTCAATAACGCCCCGAATTTTCGTCGATATGATATAAATTTTCAGAGTTCGCCATGTTTTTTTCAACTTTTAGCTATCAGCACATAATGAGCTTCTAAAGCCGCACATTTCGGCACAGCAAGCCCTTCTGAACGTCATATTAATAAACAATGAATTTATATAATAAAAATAATTATGCTCTATACGCTTGATTTTTCTTTGGAAATATAGTAAAATATAATTATGCCATTGCGTAACGAATAATTTGTGGTAGATTTGCACAAATGAAATGCAATCGTTTTGTGTAGTCTCACCAATGATATATTATTTTACTACTTTACTGTTAGCGAGGTGCAGATCAGGTATGAAGTATCATAAGATCGCCGTCATAATTGCGGGTATTGATCAGAGCTATCAGGCAGCTATACTCAAGGGTATCGCTTCCTCTGCTGTCAAATGCAATATGCATATCTCTGTTTTTGTATCATTCAGCGGAACTATGGGTGATTCCAAGCAGCAGTCCGACGATTTCAACACCCTCAGCGGTACTATGAGCAATCCCAAGCACGATACGGGTGAATTCAATATTTTCAACCTTCCCGACCTCAGCTTCTTCGACGGAGCTATACTCCTTACAAACACTATCGGCTATCAGCCTGTCATAAACGACATTCTCGAAAAGATAAAGGCGGCTGATATCCCTGCTGTGAGCATTGACTACGATATTCCCTACCTCTATCACATCGGCATCGACAACAAGATAGCCATGAGAAGAATAACCGAGCACCTTATCGACGTGCACAAGTTCTCACGCTTCAAATACATCTCGGGACCCAAAGACAACCCCGAAAGTGCTGACCGTCTCTCCGCTTTCCTTGAAGTCCTCAGGGAGCACGATATCACCATTGACGACGACAGCCTGTTCTACGGAGACTTCCGCGCTCCCTCGGGAAAAGCCGCTATCGACTATTTTCTCACTCAGGACGAAAAGCTCCCCGACGCGATAATCTGTGCGAACGACGTTATGGCTGCGTCCGCGATAAACAAGCTCGTGGAGTTCGGCTATTCCGTACCGAAGGACATCGCCGTAACAGGCTTTGACAACACATACAGCCACCACAACTATCAGGTCGAGCTCACCTCAGTGGACAGACCGCTCGTATTCTCGGGACAGCTTGCCTGCGAAATGCTCGACAACCATTTCAACGAGCTTACCTTCAACCGCAGCATAGTCCTCAGCGCAGGTGCTCACTTCACAGAGAGCTGCGGCTGTATGGAAAACGCACATCTCGACATATCGGAGTTCAGGAGTCTCAACTACCGCAACTACATGAAATACGAGCACTCGATGAGCTTCATGTCGTCGATAAACAGGCTCAACTGCTCGCTTCTGAGCTGCAATACCCTCGAAGCATACGTCGATACGCTGAAAAGCTTCGTAGCCGAAATGGACCCCGAGGAATTCTACCTCTGTCTCTGTGACAACTGGGACTCGGAATCAGCTATTGATGACAATTCACGCGGTATCAGCGAGAGTGACGATATCCAGACGGATTACACCGACCAGTTCATTGTTGCCGTTGCATACAAGAGGGGCAAGTTCTATGACGATACGAAGATAGTCTCGAAAAAGAACCTTCTCCCCGAAACTGACGGCAGTATCGAAACGGGACTGTATTACTACATTCCCATGCACTTCGGCAAGCGCTGTCTCGGATATATGTGTATCCACAACTCTCCCCTGCCGCTCAACAACTCCATGTTTGAGACGCTCTGCATCTCACTCAGCAACTCTATCGAGAATCTCCGCAAGGTAGTCTGCCTTGAATTTGCCGTAAGCAAGCTCCGTATCCTCTACACTATGGATACATTCTGCGATATATACAACAGAAACGGCTTCGTACAGGCTTCGGGAGCTATCTACGAGGACTGCGTGAAGAATAAAAAGAACATCATGCTGATGTTCATTGACCTTGACGGTCTCAAGGGAATAAACGATACCTACGGACATGATGTAGGTGACTGCGCTATCTGCAATATTGCCGATATACTGCGCGATTCATGCACTAACGGCGAGGTGTTCTGCCGATTCGGCGGCGATGAATTCATCGTTTTCGCTTCGGAGTCCACTGATGAGGATGCCGAGCGCCTGACAGCCAAAATTCAGGCTAACGTCAAGGCTATCAACGACCGCAAGTGCAATCCCTATGAGCTGAGTGCAAGTACGGGATATGTCATCTCCGTGCCAAACCCGGGGGACGATATTTTCCGATTCGTTACCGAGGCTGACAAGAAGATGTACGTGGAAAAGAGAAAAAAAAAGAGGTCAAAGTACCTCAAGACCTGAAAATAAAGCGTCATAGTGACCAGAGCTGAGCTCTCCGCTATGACGCTTGTTTTTTTACATATCAAGGACTATCTTGTGTCCCGTCGGAGCATACTCATCGACCTTCACTCCGCACTTTTTGAACAGTATGCCCGAAGCTCTCACGCTCTCGGTGTCCGCATACTTGTTCAGATAGTAGACAACTCTTTTTATGCCGCTCTGGATTATAGCCTTGGCGCACTCGTTGCACGGAAAGAGCGTAACATAGAGCGTACAGCCGTTCAGTCCCCCGGGAGCACTGCTGTTGAGGATAGCATTCAGCTCCGCATGGCACACAAACGGATATTTTGTATCAAGGGAGGAATCCCCTGTGCGCTCCCACGGCATTTCGTCGTCGTCACAGCCTGTCGGCATACCGTTATAGCCGACGGAAACTATCTTATTATCGCTGTTTACGATGCAGGCTCCCACCTGCGTGGAATTATCCTTGCTTCGCTCCGCCGAGAGCATTGCAATACCCATGAAGTATTCGTCCCAGCTTATGTAATCACTTCTCTTCAAAGCATTCACTCCATTCATCACAAAGATTGACATTGACTATAATATAACATAACAGCACTGATTTGTCAAGTAAATCGGCATTTGCTGTGAGGAGTACAAGCTCTGATAATAAGCCTGTTCACCGCAAAAGGTTACTCGTCCGATCCTGTCATCAAAGCTCAAACTTGGGCATAAGGCGGAGCTTATGGAGATTTGCCGCGTGGAGCTTATCTATCCTGCTCTTGAGCTCGGGCTGCGAGCTGAGATCGTCAAGTCCGCGTATATAGCGGTCGAGAGCCGCATACGTGAAGCCGAGGTTTTCCTCGTCAGACTTTCCGCTGAGACCGTCAATGGGTACCTTGTGCACAATGTCATACGGCATACCTATCTCGTCACCGACCTGAAGCACCTCAGTCACCGTGAGGTCTGAGAGCACGGAGAAATCGCCTGCCGCGTCGCCGTACTTTGTCGAGTAGCCGACCCAGTCCTCAGAGAGATTGCAGGTATTCACAACGCGTCCGCCGCAGCAAGCCGCAACTGCATATAGCGTAGTCATGCGGATACGGGCGGGAGTATTCACCTGAGCCTGTCTTGTCGGCTCGATGTGCTTTGCGAGCTCGCCCATGAAGGTAGAGACAGTTTCACCGATATTCACGGTAATGCTGTCCATTCCGAGAAATCCCACAACTCTGCGGCTGTAGTCGATGTCAGGCTGTTCGCCCTGCGGCATGAGGACTCCGAGCACTCTCTCCTTACCGAGAGCCTTTACGCAGAGAGCCGCAGCAACGGAGCTGTCCTTGCCGCCCGAGATACCGATAACTGCCTTTGTATCGGGACTTGCTGTCGTTTCAAAATAGTCCCTTATCCACTTTATTATGCGTTCTGAAACTTCCTTTGCATTGAATCCTTTGTTATCCATAGCTTTCTCCTTTAAAAATGAGGCTGTACCTCACGGTAATATCATATGGTAACCTCTAAAAACCCCTTTTGACAAAACCGTATAGGCACGCCAAATCCGTCGTCAAAGTCTCTCGGAGTACGAAAGTACGCCTTCGAGCCTTTTCCTTGGCTTTGACGTGCCTATCCGGTTTTTGCTTAATCAAATGGATTTTTAGAGGTCACCATATATATTGTAGCATACCTGCGGACAGTTTTCAAGTGAACAGCGGAAGAAAAGTGTGCTGTGCCATGCAGATGCGGACAATAATGCACAGTACAGAGTATTATAGTTCATAATTACCGCCGTTTTTTCACGAAGCATGAAAAAGTCTCTTTAAAGATGATATTATATTCAATTGACAGGGATATTCACATACCCTATAATTATCTTGTAAAGAGAAAACATTCAGAGCTTCTTATCATTATTTTTTGAAGGGAGTATATCATGAAATTATTCAAAAGATTACTTACCGCTGCTATGTCGGCAGTTATCGGAACGGCTGCATTGAATTTCCCTCAGCTTTCAAATGACAGCATGACCGCCGAAGCAGCCTCGTCCTATCCCGTTCAGGAGTTCAGGCTCGGGATATTCGACACCAACAGGAACGTTAACCTCGTTGACGGAGCTGTCACCTCGGCAAAGCTCAACGGCACCGATACTGAAAAATGGTCGGTGAATTTTGTCTCGGACGGCGTATTCGAGCTCATGTCCTCAAACGGCTCGACACTGCTGACCGCCTCGGGAACTGCTGTAACTGCCGCAGCCGATACGAATGCAGCCTCTCAGCGCTGGCAGATAATACCCGTACAGAACGATTTCGACGGCTATGCGCTCTACTACAAGGTCGTATCGAATGCCGACACCTCAAAGGCACTCACCTTCGACCCAGACACGAACAGCTGCGGACTTGAGACCTACTCGGGCGCAGATCATCAGAAGTTCAAGCTCAACCTCGACGGCGAGGAGGGCTACTCAGCAAACTGCATGACTCCCTCGGGAGAAAAAGCCTGCACGATAGGCGGACTCCTCGGTGAGACGGTTTTCGTTGACACGGTAGACGAGCTGAAATCCGCTATCGGTGACACAAAGCCCAAGACCGTCGTGGTCACGGCAGACCTCGATATGCAGAAGGAGGCTCACACGAGGATACGCGATAACAAAACGATCATCGGCTCCTATGCCAAGAATACGATATACGATTCCTATTTCAGAACTAACAACGAATACGGCACAGAGGGCGACGAGCCCTCCGACAACATCATAATCAAGAATCTCCACATGGTCGCAAAGAACGTCCCCAACAGGATACTCTTCAACGTCTGGTCGTCACGTCAGATCTGGATAGACCACATCAACTTCGAGAGCCTTCTCAGCTACGACAGAACGGGCAACGGTCAGGACGAGGTCGGCAAGTTCATCTGGATAAACACTCCCTACATGACCTATATGGACAAGAAGGACAACGGCAGAAGTCCCGACTATGTGACCATTTCCTACTGCAAGTTCACCCACAGATATTGGACAGTCGCTTACGGCACTCAGAACAGCGAGATAACACGCGACAGGACAACTCTCATGTACAACTGGTGGAACGAATGCGTCCGCCGCTGTCCTCAGCTTGGCAACGGCAGTGCTCACGTATACAACAACTATTTCAGCGGCTATGACAGCGGCAACGGCAGCGGTACATCGCAGATAATCGGCGGTGACGGCTCCGACATGGTAAGTGAGAGCAACCGCTTCCAGTCCTTCACAGCTTCACAGGCACTCTGCATGGGCGGCGGCAGTGAGCCTGCCCGTGACAGTAATTCCTACCTCTCATCATCAAGCTCGGCAACACCCTCGAAAATCTCGTTCAGCCCCAAGGTGACGAGCTCATGGTACCCGAATAAGACAAACTACGGCTACGAGCTGCTTGACGCTTACAACACGAGCGGCACCGATACAAAGAGCTTCTGCACGAAGTATGCAGGCTGCTCGAGCTCCGAGAGCGGATTTAAGTACATCACAGACGCGGACTTCGCTTCATGGATAACGACCGACTACGACGACTTCTTCCTGAAGGACATCGAGGTCTCGGAGGGCAAGGCTGCTGCGCTCGTAAACGAGAGCGAGAGATACGCATTCCGCAATGTCGGCAGCGGACTCTATCTCGGCGTTGAAAATGCTTCCGCGGCAAATGCGGCAGATGTACAGCAGCTTGCTGACAAGCAGACTTGGAGCGTAAAGGCTTCCGACAAGGGCTATTACTACATCTATTCACAGGTAGGCAGCGGCTCGGAGTATCTCCTCGACGTTGCAGACGCGAAGTCCGACAACGGCACTAACATCGGCATTTTCACAAATACGAACTGTGACGCACAGCTCTTCAAGTTCGTTTCAAACGGCGACGGCACATTCACTCTCGCCACAAAGGTATCAAAGGACAAGTCGGCAGTCGGCATTGTTGCAGGCAGCAAGGATGCCGGAGCTTCCGCTGTCGAGTGGTCGTCCGACGGCTCTGACAATCAGAAGTGGATAATCGAGGACTCCACGGGCACAGTCATCAGCGGTATGCAGGTGCTCGACACGGAGCGTATGCAGTCCTACTCGATAGCAAGCGACGTTGCAGTCGGCACTGAGATATTCGGTGACCGCGAGGGCAAGACCTTCACAGCACTTGCTGACGAGCTTGCAGGCGGCGAGCTTATCAGGACAGCCTGCGATTCCAAGAGCAGCACATCGGCACTCGCAAGGATCACTGCCGCTTCGGACATGGATCTCTATGTCCTCCTCGACAGCAGAGTTTCAGCCGCTCCCTCATGGCTCGGCGGATATACCGCAGCGGAGCTCACAGCGGAATCGGGCGATGTGAAGTTCATCGTGTACAAGAAATCGCTCAGCGCCGGCGAGAGCGTTACTCTCGGTGAAAACGGACAGTCCTCGGGCTGCTGGAATTACTGCGCGATAGCCGCAGCTGCGGAGACTGAAATTGCCGCAGACCTCAACGGCGACGGCGTATTCTCGGTGGCTGACCTCACAGCACTCAACAACTGGCTGCTCGGCGGCGAAAACAGTATCGTCAACTGGCAGGCAGGCGACCTCAACTGCGACAACAGGCTCAGCACCTTTGACCTGATCCTCATGAGAAAAATGCTCTTTGCATAACACGGCATAAGGAATGCCCCTCTGTTTCGGAGGGGCATTTTTGTTTTGAAAAATAACTGTTTTTAAAGCGGTCGGCTCGTGGTGGGCAAATATGCAAACGCCAACACTTAACGTCCACAAAAAATTATGACTCAGTTTTTATACATCACACTCAGAGCGAAGCGTGAGCAGCAATGTGGTATATCTCAGCAACGTCCTCCGACGAGAGCTTCACGAAGCCGCCTGTCCTGCCATCACCGAGTCCGAGCTTCTCCACAAGTGTGGGAATGTCCTCCTCACGAGCGCCGAGCTCCGCAAAGTTTATCGGCATACCGATGTCGTGCAGGAAGGTTCGGAAGCGCTTAATTCCCTCGAGAGCGGTCTTTTCGGGGTCGGCAAAATCCATCTGACAGCCCCACACACGCACAGCCGCCTCGGCAAAGCGCATGACATCATGCTTATGGACGAACTCCATCCACGCAGGCATGATAACAGCAAGTCCCGCGCCGTGAGCGCAGTCATACAGTCCCGAGAGCTCGTGCTCGATGCCGTGGCTGTTCCAATCCTGTTCCCTGCCGACTCCGACGATATTCGTGTGAGCGACCGTACCTGCCCACATAATGTTCGCACGAGCCTGATAGTCGTTCGGGTCAGCGATAACACGCGGAGTCTCCTTTATCATCGTAAGGAGCACAGCCTCGCACAGACGGTCGGTCATCTCGACGTCCTTCGTGTTGGTGAAATAGCGCTCAAAGACGTGCGCCATTATGTCCGTCGCACCGCAGGCTGTCTGATACGGCGGGAGCGTGCAGGTGAGCTGAGGGTCCATTATCGAGAAGCGCGGACGGATAAGGTCGGAGCCTGTACCGCGCTTGATACCGCCCTCCTCCTTCGTGATGACCGAGTCGCCCGAGCCTTCACTTCCTGCCGCAGCAATTGTCAGCACAGTGCCAACGGGGAGCGCCTTCTCGGGAGTTGCCCTGCCGATATAGAAATCCCAGAAATCGCCGTCATAGACGGTACCAAGCGCAATAGCCTTCGAGGAGTCGATGACCGAGCCGCCGCCGACGCTGACTATGAAATCCACATTTTCCCTGCGGCAGAGCTCAATGCCCTCATAAACCTTGGTATCGCGCGGATTAGGCTTAACACCGCCGAGTGTAACGTATCCGATGCCTGCCGCCTCAAGCGACTTTGTAACGCGGTCGAGCAGTCCCGAGCGTACCGCCGAGCCCGAGCCGTAGTGCACGAGCACCTTTGTGCCGCCGTGCTTTTTGACGTATTTTCCGCACTCGTTCTCGGTATCTCTGCCAAATACAAATTCCGTCGGACTGTAAAACTGAAAATTATTCATAATATTTCTCCTTTTTGTTTTGATTTTTCAGCGAAATCAGCTACGATCATTATATCATACCTTTTTTCGATTTGCAATATTTCCCATGCAAATTTTTTTCGCCCGATACGTGCAAAAACGGGTTGACACAAGCTGTATACAGTGGTATAATAAAATTTGTATATGTGTTTTTTACGGAACTATATATATATATTTTTGTTAACGGAGGGCGAAAATGGATAAAAATACAAAACCTGTTGAAGTAAAAAATAAAAAGAAACAAGACGAGAATACGGACACTCCCAAGAAGTCCGAAAAGAAGTCGGAGAAGCCGAAAAAGACCGATACCACTGCTGCTCCGGAAAAGGAGAAGAAGTCCGCGGAGACTGCCGACAAGTCCGAGGATAAGGACAAGAGTGCAGTCACGGAGACCGAGAGCAAGGGGGCTGTGACCGAAAACGGTGACGCTGAGACCGCCGCAGATGGCGGCGAGAGTGCTCCCGCTGAGGAGACCGTCACAGTGAAGATGATGATAAAGCAAGTCATTTCGCTCATCAGCGGATTCCTCACGGACTGCGGCATTCCCAACGGACTGCTCGCACGTCTCGGCGGTCTGTATTTCCTTTTCTCTGCGGTCAACATCGCATCGGAGCGCAAAAAAGACAAGCTTGCAATTGCAGGCTGGAAGGAATTCGTCAAGGACGTTTCATTCGGCTCGCTCGTATTCAGGTGCGCGATAGGCTTCATTTTGCTGACTGCGCTGTATTACGGCTTCAGCAAGTACAAGATAAAGCACGCTGACGTCATAGATTCGGCAATGCTGTTCACGGGTATCACCGCATTCTCCTGTCAGCTTCTCTGGGAGGCGGACAACTTCTATCTTGCGATGGGTGTCCTCGGAATTACGGGAGTTTTCATCGCTTACAGCGTCGGCAGGCTTGACCACAAGCTCCTTGCCAAAATACCGCGGTACGTAAGCATCCCGCTGATACTGCTGTTCACTGTCGGAGTCGGGATATTCCTCGGTATAACCTCTGTCAGCAGAAACAGGATATTCAGCTCAAACTGCTTTGATATGGGTATTTTCGTGCAGATGTACCACTCGCTCAGCGACAACCTCACAGCCGTTACCACCTGCGAAAGAGACCACTTCCTCTCGCATTTCAGGGTACACGCTTCATACATCTTCTATGTTCTCGCACCTATCTATAAGATCTTCCCGAAGGGCGATACGCTCCTCATCGCACAGGCTGTTCTCACCGTATCGGGTGTAATACCGCTCATGCTCATAGGCAAGAGACACAATTTCAAGGGACTTTCCCTCATCGGCATTTCCCTCATGTACCTCTTCTACTCGGGACTCATTGCTCCGAACTACTATGAATTCCACGAGAACTGCTTCCTGCCGACACTGCTCATGTGGCTTCTCTACGCAGTTGACAGCAGAAAGTATATCCTCTTCTACATCATGTCCGTACTCACCTGCACGGTCAAGGAGGACGCTCCGCTCTATGTTATCTGCATAGGACTCTTCCTCCTGTTCGACGAAAAGTCGATAAAGCGCCTGCACGGACTCATAATGACAGCTCTTTCCGGCAGCTATTTCGTATTCATCACCAACTGGCTCAAGGAAAACGGCGACGGCGACATGATGATGTCCACACGTTTCGGAAACCTCACTATTGATGCCGACAAGGGCTTCGCCGGCATTTTCATGAACATCATCACAGACCCCGGCTACTTCTTCAGCACCTTCATGCAGAGGCGTGACGCGGGAGCTAATGTCCCCGAGGAAATGCTGATATTCTTCCTCGAAATGATGGTCCCCCTGCTCTTCCTGCCCTTCATGACAACAAAGATACGCCGATTCCTGCTCATGATACCCTTTGTTATAATGAACCTCGTTATCGGCTCGGGCTACGGATATGCGGTACAGATGGGCTATCAGTACACCTTCGGTCCTGCTGCCCTGCTCATATACATGGTGATCCTCAACTGCGCTGACCTTGAGGACAAGCGAAAGACCGTGCTCTCCGTTGCGGCAATGTACGCCTCATTCGTGACCTCCTTTGCGATGTACACCTCGAATATCGACAGATACTACACTCCCTACAAGGAGAGACAGGACCACTACGACTACATGGACGAGTGCCTTGAATCCTTGCCTGAGGACGCTTCTATCGCCTGCAACGGCTGGTATCTGCCTCATGCGGCTAACCGCAAGGAGGTTTACCTCTTTGACGGCGGCGACCTTGAAAGGATAGACGACCGGATAGTAGGCATCAAGGATATGGACAGATACGATTACTTCGTACTCAGCTCAAACGAGGAAAACCTCAGCACTATTCAGATGTACCTTGCAAATGCAGGCTATACGCTCTGGGGCAACTGTGACAATACGATACTCGTATACAAGAGTCCGACTGCCTGAAAAATAAAACCAAATACTCTGTAACAATATCGCTCTCCCGTGAATATTATATCTCGGGAGGCGATTTTTTTGGATAAGGCTATTCTTGCTTCGATAATAATTCTGTCCGTAATATCGGTGGCTGAGCTCGCGTGCCTGCTGTTCTGCGCGGCTCTGAGAGAGAAAAAACCGCCGATAGCGGCTGTGGTTCCTGTTTTCCGCGGAGACAGCTCCCTTGCGGATACACTCGATTTCTACGGCGGACTGCTCTCACAGGGTACCTCATGCATCGACAGGCTCATTCTCGTGAATTACAGCGCCGACGCTCAGCAGCTTGTGATGTGCAGTGAATTCTGTGCCGCGTTCACTGATGCATTCCTCATCGACCCTGCCGAGCTTGAAAAAATATTGTCGAAAACATTTGCATTTGAAGATAAAGTATAGTATAATATAATAGATAAGAAATGCACTTCGGAGGATAATATGGAAAACGAGTCCCTTCGCATAGAAGGTACAGTTGAAAATGTGCTGTTCAGAAACGAGGAAAACGGCTACACCGTCCTTGACCTCGACGCAGGCGGCGAGCTGATAACCGTTGTCGGTGAGCTCGGTGACATTGACAGCGGCGAGGCTCTCATCGTTGAGGGAAATTATGTCACGCACAAGAAGTTCGGCACACAGTTCAAGGCGGAATACTGCGAGAGAAAGCTGCCCAATGACACTGTAAATATAGAGAAGTATCTTGCCTCGGGAGCGATAAAGGGAATAGGTCCCGGGCTTGCAAAGAAGATAGTCAACGTATTCGGTCAGCGGACGCTTGACATAATGGAGCGCGAGCCTGCACGTCTAAGCGAGATAAAGGGCATATCCCCGCGCAAGTGCCGTGAGATAGCCGACGAGACAAGGAAGATATTCTCCCTGCGGAGCGTTGTCTCATATCTCTCACAGTTCAAGATAAAATCGGTATACGCAATGCGCGCGCACAGAAAGCTCGGGGAGGGCGCTGTTGACCTGATACAGATGAACCCCTACCTCCTCTGCGGCGACGAGATAGAGCTCGATTTCAGAAAAGCCGACTCCATCGCCCACGATCTTCACATCAGGAGCAATTCCGATAAGCGCGTCATTGCAGGGGCACAGTACATACTGAAGGCAAATACCGCGATAGGTCATACCTGCCTGCCGCTCGAGGTGCTCTCGGAAAAGGCGGTGAGCGTGCTCGGCATTACCGAGAGCGATTTTTACAGCTCCTACAATGCGGCGCTCGATGATGACGACCTCTTCCAGTACATCAAAAACGACCGCGAATACGTCTATCTCCCCGACTACTACCACGCGGAGACCTTCATTGCGGACAGGATAAAGCTCCTCCACGACTTCACCTCGCCAGAGGACTTCAACTACGACGCGCTTATCGACATCGAGGAAGAGGAGCACAATATAAAGTACGAAAGGCTCCAGCGGGCAGCGATAACCTCTGCGGTATCACGCGGACTCATGATACTCACGGGCGGTCCGGGCACGGGAAAGACCACCACTCTCAACGCCATAATCTCTATCTTTGAAAAGAAGGGACTGCGTGTACTGCTGACTGCTCCCACGGGACGTGCGGCAAAGAGAATGTCCGACCTCACAGGCTACGACGCAAAGACGATACACCGTCTGCTCGAGGTCGAATACGACGCAGGCGGCAGGCTAATATTCTCACACAACGAGAACAAGCCGCTCGACTGCGATGTGCTTGTCATTGACGAGATGTCAATGGTCGATGTGCTGCTGTTTGACAGCCTGCTGAGAGCTGTGCGGCTTGGCTGCAAGCTCATAATGGTCGGTGACAGCAATCAGCTTCCCTCCGTTGGAGCGGGAAACCTCCTGCGCGACATCATCGACAGCGGAGTAGTCACCGTAGTCGAGCTAAAGGAGATATTCCGACAGGCTCGCCAGAGCTGCATCGTAACGAACGCGCACAGGATAGTCTCGGGCGAATACCCCGACCTCACGCAGAAGGCAAGCGATTTCTTCTTCTTTAAACGCGACGACTACGGCAAGGTGCAGAACCTCATGGTTGACCTCGCAAAGACACGTCTGCCGAAGGCTTACAATTACTCACCGACGGAGGATATACAGATACTCACGCCCTCACGCAAGGGCACTCTCGGCTCGATAGAGCTTAACAGGCTCCTCCAGAATGAGATAAATCCGCCTGCTCCGAACAAGCCCGAGTACAAGAGCTTCGGGAACATCTACCGCCTCGGAGACAAGGTGATGCAGACCAAGAACAACTACGACATCGTATGGAAGAAAAACGATGAGCACGGCAAGGGCATCTACAACGGAGACATCGGCAGGATAGTCAATATCAACACCGCCGCTATGTGTGCTGTCCTTGAATTTGACGGCAGGACTGCGGTCTATCCGTTCGATATGCTGTCACAGGTCGAGCTTGCGTATGCGATAACAGTCCACAAGAGTCAGGGCTGTGAGTTCGAGGCAGTGATAATGCCGATAATGAGCGGCTTCGAGAAGCTATATTACCGCAACCTGCTCTACACGGCTGTAACAAGGGCAAAGAAGCTGCTGATACTCATAGGCTCTGAGGAAAAAATAAAGCTCATGGTAGATAATAACAGGCGCACAAGAAGATATACGTGCCTGAAAAGTATGCTCTGCGGCGGAGAAGGCTCTCCCGAAAGTTCAGGCAGCGGCATACTCGCCGCACTTGCGGAGGCAGAAGGAAAGGATGATATAAATGGCTAACACCGATATCGGTATCGACCTCGGAACGTCAAATATCGTAATGACAATGGGAAACAAGGGCGTTGTGCTCAGCGAGCCCTCTGTCATTGCTTACAATACAAGAACGGAGCGCGTGCTTGCTGTCGGAAAGGAAGCCTATGAGATGATAGGCAGAAATCCCGATTACATAGCCGTTGTAAGACCAATAAGCGAGGGAGTCATCTCCGACGACGACCTCACCCACAGCATGATACGTGAGTTTATCCTCAAGATAACGGGACATCAGCTCATGAAGCCGCGTATCATAATCTGCGTGCCGTCCTTCATCACGGACATCGAGAGCAGAGCTGTCGTTGAGGCTGCAAAGAGCGCAGGCTCGCGTCAGGTGTATCTCATTCAGGAGCCTATCGCGGCAATGATAGGCGCAGGAGTCAACATCACCAAGGCAAAGGGTCACATGATAGTTGACATCGGCGGCGGTACTACCGACATCGCTATCGTCTCGATGAACGGCGTTGTCACCTCAAAGACCATAAAGACCGCAGGCAACGCTATCGACCGCTCGATAATCAAGTATATGCAGAACAAGTACAAGCTGATGATAGGCGAGCGCATGGCTGAAACGGTCAAGAAGGAGCTCTGCAACCTCTATGACCCGAGTGACGAGCGCACATATATCGTCAAGGGACGCAGTCTCCTCAAGGGACTTCCCGCACAGGTGCTCCTCACCGAGACCGAGCTCTGCGAGGCTATCGAGGACGACACCTTCGCTATCATGGAGGCTGTTCGCCTTGTACTCGAGGACGCTCCGCCCGAGCTTGTCGGTGACATCTACGATAACGGTCTGCTTCTCACGGGCGGCGGTGCTCTCCTCGGCGGACTCACTCAGCTCATCAAGCGTACTATCGGTGTAAACTGCAACATCGCAAAGGACTCCGTAAACTGTGTTGCCAAGGGCACAGGAATGGCATTCAGCAAGATGACCACTCTCCTTGACGGCTTCGACGCGACGGCTGTTTACAAGTACAGGTAGGCCTCGGGAGAACGCCTATGAAATACACGGTGAAGGAGCTCTTCGACGAGGACTACGGCTGTGAGGGGATACCCGAAAATTCCGAGCCTATGGTAAACGTCGCCGCACAGAGTAAGGACGGAAAAATGAGACGCTTTCGTTTTACAGAATCATACATAACAGAAAACAAGATCTCCGAGGGCAGCATAATATCCGTCGGAGAAGATACATAACGATATATACTCATGGCATAGATGTGCTCATTAAGGAGGTGCAGCCTATGAAAACGTCTGTCACGGGCTATCCGCATATTGGTGCGAACCGTGAGCTGAAATTTGCTAATGAAAAATATTTCCGAAAGGAGATCGACATATATGAGCTGCTTGAAACTGCAAAGGAGCTTGCTGTCCAGAACTACGAGATACAGCGCGATAAGGGCATAGACATCATACCCTCAAACGACCTTACGCTATACGACGCAATGCTCGACACCATTTTCCTTGTGGGAGCAGTCCCCGAGAGGTACAGAAAGCTCGGTCTGTCAAAGGCTGAGACCTACTACGCAATGGCAATGGGACATCAGAACGGCAGTATCGACCTCAAGCCGCTCAGCATGAAGAAGTGGTTCAACACGAACTACCACTACGTCGTTCCCGAGATAGAGGACGGCACAAGGCTCATGCTCTCGGGCGCAAAGCCGTTCTATCTGTTCGAGCTCGGAAAGGACATGGGCATAATCACAAAGCCTGTCCTCATAGGACCGTATACCTTCCTCAAGCTTGCGCGTTATACGGGCAGCGGAAAGCCCTCGGACTACGCTGACGACATGATAGAGATATACAGCCGCGTGCTTGAAAGATTCAGCCTGCTCGGTGCTGAATGGGTGGAATTCGACGAGCCGTGTCTCGTACAGGATCTCTCATGGGAGGACGTGAAGCTGTTCACACGTATGTACTCCGAGATACTCAGGAACAAGTGCAACGTAAAGGTGCTGTGTCAGACGTATTTCGGTGACGTGCGCGACTGCTACATAGAGATGTGCTCAATGGACTTCGACGGCATAGGCATCGACTTCATCGACGGAGCATTCTCACATAAATTCATAAGGAACGGCTTCCCGAAGGAAAAAGTCCTGTTCGCAGGCGTTGTAAGCGGCAGGAACGTCTGGAGGAACAACTACCGCGATACGCTCGAGTGGTACAGGAAAATGTCAAGGTGCGGCTCGGAGATAGTTTTCACGACCTCGTGCTCCATGCAGCTTGTCCCCTACTCGCTGAAATATGAGCATAAGCTAAGCGATGAGCATAAGAAATACCTTGCATTTGCCGAGGAAAAGCTCGGGGAGCTCGCAGACCTGAAAAAGCTTGCGGAGTCGGACGAACCTCACAGTCTCCCCGAATTCAGAGCTAATTATCAGCTCTTTGAAACCGTACGCAGCGGCGCCGACACCGAGATACAGAACAATGTGAGAGCGCTTGCAGATGTGGACTTCGTGCGTACTCCTGCTCACGCGGAGAGAGAAAAAATACATAAGACTGCATTCGGACTTCCCGTGCTGCCCACTACAACTATCGGCTCATTCCCTCAGACCGCCGAGATAAGAGCTATCCGCCTTGCAAGGCGACGCGGGGAGATAAGCGCCGCAGAGTACGAAAAGCTGATAAAGAAGAAAACCGCTTCGTGTATTGAAGCTCAGGAAAAGCTCGGACTGGACGTGCTTGTCGGCGGTGAATTCGAGCGCAGTGACATGGTGGAATTTTTCGCACAGAGCCTCGACGGATTCCTGTTCACCGAAAACGGCTGGGTGCAGTGCTACGGCACACGCTGCGTGAAGCCGCCGATAATATGGGGCGATGTCTCGCGCTCAAAGCCTGTCACGGTGGACTGGACGGTATATGCACAGTCCCTCACGAAAAAGCTCGTAAAGGGCATAGTTACGGGACCTGTCACCATGCTCAACTGGTCGTATCCGCGCGAGGACTTACCTCTGCGCGACTGCGCTTATCAGATAGCACTTGCACTGCGCGACGAGGTGCTCGACCTTGAGGCTAACGGCATAAAGGTGATACAGATAGACGAGGCGGCATTCCGCGAGAGACTGCCTATCAGACGCGCCGACCGCAAGCACGGCTATCTCGAATGGGCAATAGGCGCATTCAGACTTGTACACAGCGGCGTAAAGCCCGAAACACAGATACATACGCATATGTGCTACAGCGAATTCGGTGACATAATCGACGAGATAAACGAGCTGGATACCGATGTCATCAACTTTGAGGCTGCCTGCTCCGACCTCACTATCCTCGACGCGCTCAGCGAGCATGAATTCAAGGCACAGGTGGGTCCGGGAGTTTACGATACGCACTCGCCGCGAGTGCCCTCAGAGGACGAGATAACTCAGCTGCTTTACAGGATACTCGAAAAAATTCCCGTGGACAAGCTCTGGGTGAACCCCGACTGCGGACTCAAACCTCGCACGGAATCCGAAGCTTACGCGGGACTTGAAAGCATAATTAGCGCCGTGAAAAAAATGCGCGAAGCGGTAAAGTGAAAACGCTCCCTGCAAAAAGCATTCCACGGACGAAGTACACATATAGGTTTTTTACGATTTCCCCCGATAAACACACACAAAACTTGTATATGCATTTCAGTGATTATCTATAACAGCAAATGCGCATGGCATATGTCCCTCGACAACGCTATATCTAACATCTGAAATATTATGCTGTTTGAAAAATTCCTTATAGGACGGCAGACTGAACTGTCTTTTGAAGTTCACTCCGATTTTTGAAAGCAGCTTAGCCGCAAATACCGCATTCTTTTTCTCAAAAGAATCATAAAACGGTGAAAGTTTATCCCGGATCATGCGGCATTCTCCTTTGGATATCAGTCTCATATTATTATAGTATAAAAGGCAATGTACGCTTATACATTGCCTTTTTCATGTTATTACCGTCAAACTGAGTTATCGGTATTATTTTCAGCAAATGACCTTTTTGATAGCCGCCATGAGCTCGTCGTATGTCTCAAACGCAGGAATATCGGGGTTATCAGCCTTTATCTTATCTGTGCTCTTAAACAGAAAGCCTGCCTTGCTCGCCTTTATCATACCGAGGTCGTTATAGCTGTCGCCGCTTGCAACGGTCTCATAGCCTATCGACTGGAGTGCCTTTACTGTAGTGAGCTTGGAGTTCTCAATTCTCATTTTGAAGCCTGTTATCTCGCCGTTATCAGCCACCTCGAGCGAATTGCAGAAGATAGTCGGCATACCGAGCTTCTCCATGAGCGGCTTAGCAAATTCTGTGAATGTATCGCTGATAATGATGACCTGACAGATCGAGCGGAGCTCATCGAGGAAAGCCTTAGCGCCCTCCATCGGCTCGATCTTTGCGATAGTCTCCTGTATCTCCTTGAGTCCGAGACCGTGCTCCTTGAGTATGCCGAGTCTCCACTTCATGAGCTTGTCGTAGTCAGGCTCGTCACGGGTAGTCCTCTTCAATTCGGGTATACCGCTTGCTTCCGCAAATGCTATCCATATTTCAGGGACGAGTACACCTTCAAGGTCAAGACAAGTAATAAACATAAAATTTCCTCCGTATTCATAGCAGTCCGCGCGGCAGACCGCTGATTATTTCACCATAACATTATATCACA
>ONNL01000096.1 GCA_900319195.1 uncultured Ruminococcus sp.
CCCTTTATGATAAGTCCCGTATAGTAATCGGTCTTGTTTACGATACCGAGGTCAACAGTTATTGAGCCTGCATTGCCATAGAGCTCGGAGATGTCGTTGTAAACTCCCCTGAGCTCGTCGAGTATCCTCGTGATGTTGTCGTCGGGCATGAGCTCAGCCGCCTTGTCGAATACCTCCTCGCCGCCGAAGAGCGCAGGGAGCGTCTTGAGTGCCTCTGTAACAGGGCTCTTTCCGAGCGTATCGAGCAGGTCGTTCAGTGCAGGGAAATTCTTTGTCTCAATGAGACGGCGAATCTTTTCCTTTGTCTTGTCGGTCGTTTCAAGCTTGCCGACGAGCTCCTTGAATACGCCGATATGACCTATTTCAAGCGAAAATTCCATGCCGAAGGATTTCAATGAATCTGCCGCCATTGAAAGCACCTCAAGGTCAGCCATTCTGCTGTCCGAACCGATAAGCTCAACGCCTGCCTGCACCATCTCGTCGCTCCTGCCCTTGAGTGCAGGCTCTGTGCGGTAAACGGTCTGATTGTAGCAGAGCTTCAGCGGCATAACAGCGTCCCTTAGCCTTGTTGCGACAACTCTTGCGATAGGCATTGTCGAATCGGGACGCATAACGAGCAGACGTCCCTTGTTATCGGTCATCTTGTAGAGATTCTCCTGCGGAAAATAGCGTGAATTCAGATTGAAAACATCGAAGAACTCAAATCCGGGAGTTATCATCTCACTGTAACCGCGGCTCTTGAAGAGGTCAAGCAGCGTGTTCTCGATATTTCTTCTGACTATGCACTCGCCGAAGAGCAGGTCCTTTGTTCCCTCGGGAGTTATAAGGTCATAATTTCTCATAGCAGCCTCCAAAATCTTGCAGACACTTTAGTCTGCTAACATGGTAATATAATAACATACTAATAAATTAAAGTCAAGTCAAAAGAGCGAAAGCTGTGCAGATTCGGGCAAATCACCAAAAGCACCTATGCTTTTCAGTGTGTCAATTGTTGTTTTTGACGCACCGCTCTGCTCCTGAAATTCCTCTATCGAGATGAAGCCGCCCTTCTGCGCCGCCTCATAAATGCCCTTCGCAGCGTTCTCTCCGACACCGCTCATTGCAGAAAACGGTATTCTCAGCTTGCCGTCCTCGACGAGATAGTTCGTCGCGTGTGACTTAAAAATGTCTATCGGCAGGAACTCCAATCCGCGTGACAGCATCTCATTCGTGATGAGCAGTATATCATACAGGTCGCTCTCCTTTTTCGAGCGTCCGTTTCCAAGCTCACGAAGCTCGTTGATACGCGCTCTTACGGCTTCCTTGCCCTTGACAGCAAGCTCCGCGTCGAAGTCCTCACCTCTTACCGAGAAGTAGGTCGCGTAATATTGAAGCGGCATATGAAGCTTGAACCAGCCAAGCTTTATCGCAGCGATCACATATGCCGCCGCGTGTGCCTTCGGGAACATATACTTTATCTTCAGACAGCTCTCGATGTACCAGTCGGGGACATTGTGGTCCTTGAGCATCTGTATTATCTCGGGCGTGAACTGCTTCGGAGCCTTGCCCTTACGTGTCCACTCCATTATCTGAAACGCCATTTTCGGCTCTACGCCCTTATAGAGCAGATAGGTCATGATACTGTCTCGCGTTCCGATAACCTCGGAAATCGTGCAGGTGCCGTTCTCGATGAGGTCCTTAGCGTTGCCGAGCCATACGTCAGTACCGTGTGAAAGTCCCGAGATCTGCAAAAAGTCCGAGAACTTCGTAGGCTTTGCGTCGAGAAGCATCTGTATGGTGAAGCCCGTACCCATTTCGGGTATGCCGAGGCTTCCCGTCTTGCAGTATATCTCATCGGGAGTTACTCCGAGCACGGAGCAGTCCGTACACATCTTGATAACATCGGGGTCAGACGTTGGAACGTCCTTTATCTTCATACCCGTGAGGTCCTCGAGGTGCTTGTAGAGCGTAGGTACGACATGACCGAGCTCGTCGAGCTTCAATATCGTATCGTGCATGGAGTTGAAGTCGAAGTGGGTCGTGATGACCTCGGAATCGGGAGAATCCGCAGGGTGCTGGACGGGAGTGAAGTCGTAAACATCGTAGTCCGACGGCACAACGACCATTCCGCCGGGGTGCTGACCCGTTGTCCTCTTAATGCCCGTACAGCCGATAGACAGCCTGTTCATCTCGGCATTATTGAGGGTTATACCGTTCTCCTCACAGTATTTCTTGACGTATCCGTATGCCGTCTTTTCGGCAACTGCGGAGATAGTCCCCGCCTTGAATACGTTGGATTTTCCAAAGAGCTGTTCTGTATAGCGGTGTGCCCAGAACTGATAGTCGCCCGAGAAGTTGAGGTCAATATCAGGCTCCTTGTCGCCGTCGAAGCCGAGGAAGGTCTCGAACGGAATATCGTGTCCGTCGCGGTGCATATCGGTGTTGCAGACGGGACACTTCTTCGGAGGAAGGTCAAAGCCCGAGCCGTAGACACCGTCCATGAGGAATTCGCTGTGCTTGCACTTCTCGCAGAGGTAGTGCGGCGGCAGAGGATTTACCTCCGAGATACCAGCCATTGAAGCCACGAATGACGAGCCGACAGAGCCTCGTGAGCCTACAAGGTAGCCGTGGTCGTTGGAGTTCCACACAAGCTTCTGTGCGATGATATAGAGCACCGAGAAGCCGTGCTTGATAATGGACGAAAGCTCTCTGTCAAGGCGCTTCTGCACTATCTCGGGGAGTGGGTCGCCGTATATCTCATGTGCACGGGTGGTGGTTATCTTCGTGAGTTCCTCCTCCGCGCCCTCAATAGTGGGAGTGTAGGTGCCCTTCGGTATTGGACGGATACGCTCTATCCGGTCGGCAATGTCGTTGGTGTTCTTTACAACGACCTCATAAGCCTTATCCTCACCGAGATATGCAAATTCCTTTAGCATCTCATCGGTCGTGCGGAGATAGAGCATTGCCTGATTCTCCGCGTCCTTGAAGCCCATGCTCGTGAGGATTATCTTGCGGTATATAGCGTCCTTCTTGTCGAGAAAGTGAACGTCGCAGGTAGCGCAGGTCGGTATGCCGAGCCTGTCACCGAGCTCGACTATGCGGCGATTGTAGTCGCGCAGCTCCTCGTCGCTCTGAGCTGTACCCTCGCGCACCATGAATTCATTGTTGCAGATAGGCTGTATTTCGAGGTAATCGTAGAACCTTGCAAGGTGCTCGAGCTTCTCCTTCGGAGCCTTGCTGAGCATCGCCTGAAACAGCTCACCTGCTTCACAGGCGCTTCCGTAAATAAGTCCCTCGCGGTACTTAACAAGCTGGGACTTCGGGATAAGCGGCTTCTTATAGAAGTAGTCGAGGTTGCTCATGGAGATAAGGCGGTACAGGTTTTTGAGTCCTGCCTGATTGCGCACAAGTATTATCTGGTGGTAGCTTTTCAGCTTCTTGACCTCTATCGCTCCTGCCTTTTCGTTGATGTCACCGAGACATTCAAGTTCCTTGTCTTTTATGAGCCTGCCGACGAGCTCTATGTATATTTTTGCGAGCATGAGAGCGTCGTTGGAGGCGCGGTGGTGGTCGAATTTACCGAGCTTTAAGTGCTTGGCGACTTGGTCGAGCTTATGCCGTCCCATTTCGGGGAGCATAGTCTGACAGAGTATCAGCGTATCGAGCCAGTTATAGTCAAAGGTGATATCATTGCGCCTGCAAGCCTCGTTGATGAAATTGGTATCGAAGGTAGCATTGTGTGCCGCAAGCACAGGCTTATCGCCGCAGAATTCCATGAATTTCCGAACAGCCTCTGCCTCGTCGGGAGCGTCAGCAACGTCCTCGTCCCTGATACCCGTGAGCTCGGTTATCTTCTCGGGGATATGCCTTCCGGGATTGACCATAGTGTTAAAGCTGTCTATGACCTGCATATTTTTCAGCTTCACAGCACCGATCTCGGTGAGCCTGTCCCCCGTGAAGCTCAGTCCCGTAGTCTCAACGTCGAAAACTATGAGCTCGTCATTAATGCTTCTGGTATCGGGCTTTTTCAGTATGAGCTGACCGTCAATGTCGTTGACAACATAGGCTTCACAGCCGTAGATGACCTTGAGTCCCTTCGGCATATTGTACATAGCCTCGGGGAAAGCCTGCACGTTTCCGTGGTCGGTAATGGCTATCGCCTGATGACTCCACATCGCCGCGCGGTTTATAATGGTGACGGTATCGGTAACAGCGTCCATTGCGGACATATTTGTATGGCAGTGCAGCTCGACGCGCTTCTCGGGACAGTTATCCATGCGCGGAATACGCTTCACCTTTATCATGGACTGCGGAGAAATAGTGATGTCCTTCGAGTAGCTGTCGTAGTCCACCTTGCCCGATACGAGCAGAGTTGTGCCCTTCTTTATGCCTGCAAGTCCCATTTTTTCAATTTCTTCGTTCTTGCCGAATATCTTGACCTGCAGTGAGCCGCTGTAATCGGTGATGTCAAAGACAGCGACGGTCTTTTCGTTTTTCAGCTCACGTAGCTCACTGAAAAATACATCTCCCACAACAACGAGCTTCTCACCGAGCCGTGTTACAGCCTCAGCGATAGAAACAGGCTTCTCGCGGATAGGATGTCCCTTTATTATCTCCGCGGACTCCATGTCAAAGTCCTTGTTTACCGTATCAGCGGACACAGCAGCCGTCGGGACAGCAGCCTCGCGCTCCTCAGCTATCAGCTCCTCCCTTGTCTTTACAGGTTCAAGCTGACGTGCCAAGTCGGGAATATCCTCTTCACAGCTTGCCGCCATTGAGTTGAATTCCTCCGATGTTACGCCGTTTTCGCCCTCGAGCACTACACTGGTCTTAACACCGAACATATTGTAGATGAGCTTTGAGAGATTGCGGCAGAAATTGTACTTGTTTAGGATATCGAGTCCGCCGTGAGCGAGGGCAATGTTTATCCTGTCCTCGGAGATGTTGACGCGGGCGTCCTCCATAAAGCCGTTGACGACCGAAATATCGCGTTTCAGCAGCTTTATAAGCTCTGGGAAACAGCCTATCCCGAACAGTTCCTCGGGATAGCGGCAGCTGAGACGCAGACGGTCTACCTTCAGTGCAGTCCCCACAGCAGTCTCGAATGCGAAGATGTCGTCAGCAGGGACGAGTGCCTCAAACCTCGCAAAGAAACGCATCTTATCGAGCTTTTCGGAGTATGTAAGCTTGAATATCTCGCCGCCTTTTATGCTCTCCGGGATCTCCGCGCCGTATTCCTTCAGAAATTCCGATATATTTATATTCATTGAATTACAGTCTTTCGATTTCCGCGAGGAGCTCGGAGACTATGTCCTCCTCTTTGATTTTTCTCAGTATCTTGCCCTTTTTGAATATCATTGCACAGCCGTCTCCACCTGCGATGCCGAGGTCGGCTTCACGCGCCTCACCGGGTCCGTTTACAACACAGCCCATAACTGCTACGGTTATGTCCTTGTCGATATTCTTTACAGCCTCCTCGACCTTCTTTGCAGTGCCGATGAGGTCTATCCTTGTGCGTCCGCAGGTAGGACATGAAACGAGCTTCACTCCCCTCTTTTTGCCGATAGCGCGGAGAATATCCTGTGCCGCCGCTATCTCCTTCACGGGGTCATCGGTGAGCGATACACGAATAGTTTCGCCTATGCCGTCGCAGAGCAGTGAGCCGATACCTACGGCGGACTTGATAAGTCCCATGCGCTCAGTGCCTGCCTCGGTGACTCCGAGGTGGAGCGGATAATTGCACTTCTCAGCAGCAAGGCGATAGCTTGCTATCATCTTGTTAACGTCCGAGGATTTTATCGAAATTACGATGTCATTGAAGTCAAACTGCTCGAGCATTGCCGCGTGAGTCATTGCGCTCTCGACAAGTGCCTCGGGAGTCGGTGAGCCGTACTTTGCAAGTATCTCCTTTTCGAGCGAGCCCGAATTGACTCCTATACGGATAGGGATATTCCGCGAGCGGCAGGCATCTACGACCTTCTTCACTCTGTCCGTGCCGCCTATGTTGCCGGGGTTTATGCGTATCTTGTCGATACCTGCGGCAGCCGCTTCGAGAGCAAGGCGGTAATCGAAATGAATGTCCGCAACGAGCGGTATGCTGACAGCCTCCTTTATCGCAGGAATGAGCTTTACAGCGTCCATGTCGGGAATAGCCGCACGGATTATCTCGCAGCCTGCCTTTTCAAGTTCAACTGCCTGTTTTACGCTGCCCTCGATGTCGTATGAGGGGACATTCAGCATTGACTGTATGTATATATGTCTGCCGTCGAGGACACAGTCCCCGACTTTAACAGGTCTGACATTTCTCATAAAAATTCTCCTTGTATCAATATCTTTATCCTTTTGGGCATTCAGATTTTCAAGGCAATCTCTGTGCGGTATTGCCTCAAGTATATATTCATCTGAGCGGCATTCGCATTTGCCTATTATACCACAATCCTTCAGCCTGTCAAGACTATGCCAAGTGCAATCTGCGATTGCGCTTTTGACAGCCTATCAGGATTGTGAGGTTGGGCAAATACGCAAACGCCAACCCGAGCCGTCCACCTGAAATATCTGCCCGATTTTATCCACCCGAGAAAATCCTTGCAATATCATTGTATGTCGCAAATATCATGACACCTATGAGCAGCACCATGCCTGCGAAGTGGACATATCCCTCGTGCTCGGGCTTAACAGGCTTGCGCCTTACAAGCTCGATGAAGCAGAAGAGCAGGCGTCCGCCGTCGAGCGCAGGGAACGGCAGAAGGTTGAAAATACCGACGTTTACCGTTATCATCGCCGCCATATAGAGCAGACTCAGTATCATCTCACTTGCTGACTTGCTCGACCTTGCAGTCTCATTTATCGTCGTCACAATACCGACAGGTCCCTGAATCTCGTCCTTCTGTATCTTGCCCGTTATCATCTGCTTGAGCGATAGACCGATGATGTGTCCCATTGACATGAACACCTGTCCCGAGCCCTTTATGACCGTCAGCGGATTCTTGCCGACACGGTTCACATCGAAGTCCCATTTTGAGTTTGTGAGAGTGTCCTTAATGGTTATGTTCTCGAAGGTGATAGTCTTTCCGCCGCGCTTTACAACAACGTCATGCGTGTAGGTCTTTGAGGTCTCAAGGATGTAGTCGATATCGAGGAAGCTGTAAATATGGGTGCCGTCTATCTCCTTGATAACGTCGTCATATTGAAGTCCCGCATTATAGCTCTCCGCAGTTATCTCCGTCCTGTCTTCATTGCAGGTGAAGCCGTATATCGAGGTCGTGGGGACCTTCGGCATCATGCAGAGCATACCGATGATGAGGACGAATCCGAGGACGAAGTTCATGAAGGCTCCTGCAAAGAGGACTATCATGCGTTTCCAGAGCTTAGCATTGCGGAAGGCACGGGCGTCGGGATTTTCCTCGTCCTCGCCCTCCATAGCGCAGTAGCCGCCGACTGGCAGCCAGCGGAGCGAATACATAGTCTCGCCCTTCTGTCTCTGAATTATCTTCGGTCCCATGCCGATGGAAAACTCATTGACCTTTATGCCGCTGAGCTTGGCGCAGATAAAATGTCCGAATTCGTGAATGGTGACTATAAGTCCAAAAATGAGAAGTGCAATAATTATACCCATGCAGATGATTTCCTTTCAAGGCGGCTCAGCCGCGTGAAACTATATTCCTTACGTACTCTCTCGCGGCATTGTCAGCCTTTACGACGTCGTCGTAGGAATTTATCGGGATATTTTCAAGCTTATCGAGCACGGACGACACTATCTCGCCTATCTCGATGAACGGTATCCTGTCATTGAGGAATGCTCTTACCGCTTCCTCATTCGCGGAATTTACAAGACAAGGATATGCTCCGCCGCGCTTTATCGCCTCGATAGCGGAGCTCAGGCACTTGAAGGTCTCATAGTCGGGCTTTTCAAATGTGAGCTTTCCGTAGTCCGTGAGCGAGAGCCGTCCTGTCGGGCATGACATTCTCTCGGGATAGAGCAGAGCGTACTGTATCGGTATCTTCATATCGGGCACTCCGAGCTGTGCGATTATCGAGTAATCGTTGTACTCCACCGCGGAGTGCACAACGCTCTGTCTGTGAACGACGATCTCTATCTGCTCGGGCTCAAGGTCGAAGAGCCACTTTGCCTCGATGAATTCAAGTCCCTTGTTCATGAGGGTCGCAGAGTCTATCGTTATCTTGTTTCCCATACTCCAGTTCGGGTGGTGGAGAGCCTGCTCCTTGGTGACGTGCTTCAGTTCCTCGTAGGTCTTATTGAAGAACGGTCCGCCCGAAGCCGTTAGTATCACCTTGCTGAGCTGTTCCCTCTTGTTACCCTGTAAGCACTGGAATATCGCGGAATGCTCGCTGTCAACGGGATATATCATGACTCCCTTTCTGCGAGCCGCCTCAGTGACGAGTGCACCGCCTGCCACGAGAGTCTCCTTGTTTGCGAGGGCGATGTCCTTGCCTGCCTCGATAGCCGTGAGAGTCGGCAGGAGTCCCACCATTCCCACAACGGAGTTAAGGACAATGTCGCTCTCCTCAAGAGCCGCAATGGTGCACAGACCCTCCATGCCGCACAGCACCTTTATGTCGGTATCCGCAAGACGCTGCTTCATGTCCGCATATTTTTCCTCATTGTAGATGCCCACATAGTGCGGCTTGATTTTTCTCGCCTGCTCCTCGAGCATATCGACGCTGCTGTGAGCCGCAAGTGCGGATATTCTCATGCCGTGCTTTTCGCAGACCTCAAGAGCCTGTGTACCTATCGAGCCCGTCGAGCCGAGTACCGAAACTGTCTTATTCATTATAATGACCTCTTATCTTAATTCTATGCCGAAAAAATGAAAATCTTCCGAAAATGCGAAAGGGACTATACGCAGCCTGCACGTTAGTCTCCTTTCAAAAGTATGTTATCTGAATACACCCGTCAGCGTCACGAATGCGTAGAAGGTCGGCAGCACAAAGAGTACACTGTCGAATCTATCCATAAGTCCGCCGTGACCGGGCATAATCTTGCCGTAGTCCTTGATGCCTGTCTGACGCTTTACCATTGACGCGGAGAGATCTCCTATCGTACCTATGACAGCGCAGAGACAGCCTGCAAGTCCCATGAGTGCATACTCATACGGCTCCATGGGGACGGGCACTTCCGCTATTTTCTTGTTGTAGAGCAGACTTACGCCTACGAATACAAGTCCCGTTATGACGATACCGCCGACAAATCCCTCGATAGTTTTCTTGGGGCTTATCTCGGGGCAGAGCTTGTGCTTTCCGAGTGCAACACCCGTGAAGTAAGCTCCCGTATCTGCTATCCATGCACCGCAGAGTCCGAGAATGAGCAGGATAAGTCCGTGGTGAATGCTATACCTGTCGATACGCACCATAGTTGACATCGCCTGCGGTACGAATGCCATGCACGCAAGCACGAAGAATATCTGGTCGTAGCGTATTTCCTTGTGCTTGCTGAGCCATGTGAGGAAGATGATGAATGCCGCCGCAAGTGTGATGACAAAGGCAAGCTGTGAAGGTCTTGCCGACAGCTTTGTGATACTGTCACCGCCGTCCATGCCGTGCGGCAGATAGTGGAATCTTGCATATATGAACGGCATTGATATACCACTGCCCTCCACCGCGCAGAGAATTGGGATATTTGTGTTGAGCTTCACCACGCGCAGCAGCTCATAGAGCATTACAGCTATCATGACCGCAACAGCTATCGGCAGGAATATCGTGTCGTGGAAAATGAACACGACTATCATCAAAGCAACGCCGACAGCTCCCGAAATTATTCTTGTGAGCATTATACTCCTCCGAAACGGCGCTTTCTGTGGCTGTACTCAATGATAGCGGCATTGAGATCCTCGGGTGAGAAGTCCGGCCAGAGAGTGTCCGTGAAGTAGTATTCTGCGTAAGCGCACTGCCAGATGAGGTAGTTTGAGAGTCTGTACTCGCCGCTCGGACGGATAACGAGGTCAACATCGGGGAGACCAGCTGTGTAGAGGTTGTCGGCAATGCTCTGCTCGTTGATGTCCTCGGGGTCTATCTCGCCGTTTTTAGCCTGAATTGCGAGCCTCTTAGCCGCACGGGCTATCTCGTCACGTCCGCCGTAGCTGAAGCACATGAGAAGGTTCATATCGGAGAATTCCTTTGTGTCCTCCTCGAGCTTTATCATCTTTTCGCGGAGCTTGTCGCTTACACGGCTCTTGTCGCCGATGATGTAAACTCTTGTGCCGTCACCGATATAGTCTCTCGCGTCGTCGAGCATACCCGCAAACAGCTCCATGAGAGTGCTTACCTCGTCGGTCGGACGATTCCAGTTTTCAGTAGAAAAAGCGTAGAATGAGACATTCTTAACGCCGATGTCCTTGCAGTAGCGTACTATCTTCCTGAAGGTCTTAGCTCCCTCTCTGTGACCAAAGGTACGCGGCATACCGCGCTTCTTAGCCCAACGACCGTTACCGTCCATGATAATGCCGATATGGGTGGGGAGCTCCTCGGGGAGCTTATTGTCCGCAGGATTTGCGGCAGAGGTGTCCTTCTTGCCGCCGATTCCGAAAATTGCCATAATCGCTCTACCTTACCTTTCAGACTGTCATTATCTCTTTTTCCTTAGCCGAGACCTGCTTGTCGATATCAGCGCAGAAATCATCAGTGAGCTTCTGAACGTCCTTTTCGTATTCCTTGAGGTCGTCCTCTGTTATCTCGGAATTCTTCTTCATAGCCTTGAATTTTTCCATTGTATCACGTCTTATCGAGCGGATAGTCACCTTGCTCTCCTCGCCGTACTTCTTGATGCTCTTGCAGAGCTCCTTGCGGCGCTCCTCGGTGAGCTGAGGGAACACAAGGCGGATAACGTTTCCGTCATTTGTGGGATTGATGCCGATGTCGGAGGCATTGATAGCCTTCTCGATGAGCTTGAGAGTGGACTTATCCCAAGGAGTGATAACGAGAATTCTTGCCTCAGCAACTGAAACGGCTGCCATCTGATTTACGGGAGTAGGTGCACCGTAGTAATCAACCATTACCTTATCGAGTACGGCAGGATTAGCTCTTCCTGCTCTGATAGAAGTGAACTCATTGCTGAGTGCGCGGAGGCTCTTGTTCATTTTTTCCTTAGCTGCATTTATCTGTTCATTCATGGTCTTTCATTTCCTTTCAGTTTTAGGTTTATAGGTTCATCAGTCCTCTGCTACGACGGTTCCAACGCTCTTGCCCATAACAGCGTCATAGATGTTATCGGGACGGGAAAGGTCGAAAACGAGCATTGTCATGCGGTTATCGCGGCACATAGTAGCTGCTGTGCTGTCCATAACTGCAAGCTCATCATTGAGGACCTGACTGAAGGTGAGGCGCTCAAACTTCTTTGCGTCGGGATATTTATGGGGATCCTTGTCGTAAACGCCGTCAACGAGCGTAGCCTTGAGGAAGATGTCCGCCTGTATCTCAACAGCTCTGAGTGAAGCGGCAGTATCGGTCGAGAAGAACGGGTTGCCCGTACCGCAGCCGAAAATGACTACTCTGCCCTTTGAGAGATGGTTCACTGCCTTGTTGCGAATGTAGGGCTCAGCGACCTGCTGCATGGTGATAGCTGTCTGGACTCTCACAACGCAGCCGAGAGATTCAAGAACATCGGCAAGTGCAAGTGAATTCATAGCAGTTGCGAGCATACCGATGTGGTCTGCACGAGTCCTGTCCATAGCACCGCTGGAGCGTCCCCTCCAGAAATTGCCGCCGCCGACTACTATTGCCACCTGAACGCCTGCGTCAACGCACTTCTTCACGCTCTTGCAGATGTCGGTGATAATGCTGTAATCAAGACCTGTTTTCTTTTCGCCTGCGAGAGCCTCGCCGCTGATCTTCAAAAGTATTCTTCTGTATTTTGGTTCCATAGTGCACCTCACAAAAATATTACTATGTTTATTCTACACTAAAAATCCGTTTCTGTAAAGTGCATTTTTTCAATTTCTTCATTTTTTTGCAATTTTTTCTTTATTTTACTTATTATATTAGTATGGCAGATCTCAATTTGTTGCATATAGACAAAATTCCAAATTTAAATTGTCACAGATTTGTACACAAAACGTTCTTGACTTTAGTGCCAAAACGTGATATAATATAAAAGCTGAATTAAGCAAGGCTTATTCAACAGCACACGGAGAGGTATCGAAGCGGTCATAACGAGGCGGTCTTGAAAACCGTTTGACTTAACGGTCACGTGGGTTCGAATCCCACCCTCTCCGC
>ONNL01000030.1 GCA_900319195.1 uncultured Ruminococcus sp.
GGTGGACGCCTCTGCGAAGCAGAAGCACCGACCGAGCCGACAGGCGAGACGATGTCCAAAGGACAGAGGGTACCCGCCGCTGCTGGCGGGATCCTTTGTCTCAAAAGGGTTTCCCTCGATAAAAACTCACTAACACTATTTATTCGCGGCGAGTAGGTCGTTAAATGACTGTTCAAACTGTGAAGCCGCCTCATTAAGCTCTGCCTTATCATAGAGGACGAGGTCACAGCTGTTTACGAAGGAGTCAACGAGGTCGGAGTTCTCGATTATCGGGTCGATGGGAGTGAGGAACTCGTTGCTCTCCATTTTGAGAGAAGCCTGATACTGAAGTCCGTCAAGCTTTCCCTGTGATTCGAGGTATGCACGAGCCGACTTACTGAGCGGTATGCCCTTTTCAATTCCCTGAAGCTCAGCCATTTCGCTGCTGTTGAGGAGGAAATCGAGGAGCATTGCCGATTCCTTGGGGTGCTCGGTGTTCTTGCTTATCGCGTACATAGTTGCAGGCTTTGAATACCAGCCTGTGCCGTTCGGTGCGCTGTTAGCTGATGTGTAATCGGCAACAGTCATGGTATTGCCTGCTTCAACAGCGCCGCCGCAGTAGTTTTTCGCGTCGCTGACCCATGCAACAGAGCCCGCATAGGTGCCGTCTGTAATGTGTATCCTGTCGTAATACTCTACCTGCGGAATTACCTTTTCGTTGATAAGTCTGCAATAGAAGTCGATCATTACGGCGAAATCATCGGCGGTGAAATTCAGCGTTCCGTTATCGTTTAGTATCTTCTTGCCCGTCGTCTGCTCGCCATAGGCAATGCAGAACAGCCAAATCGACTTATCGGTGCCGCCTGTAACGTATATATCGTCCTTGCTGAGAACCTTTGCGGCTTCAAAGAGGTCGTCGAAGGTCGAAGGAGTCTGGAGTCTGTATTTGCTCAAGACCGTCTGATTGGAATAAACCGTCTCAACATTCATAGCTATCGGGATAGCGTTGAGGATACCGTTGACCTTGCCGTATTCAAGCATTTTATCGTCGAAGTTCGAGAGGTCGATCTGGTCTGAAAGAGTGGATATATCGTAGTATCCCGTACCGTCGGGAGAATACTTATCGAGCCAGCCGTAGTTTATCTGCATTACATCAGCCTCGGTATTTGATACCATTTTCACGTTGTTCCTCGATTCATAGCCCGACCATTCGGAGTAGCTGCATTTTACGACTATCTCGGGGTGGAGCTCCATGAATTGTCTTACACCTTCAATGGTGTACTCGTTTCTTGCGTCGTTTCCCCACCATGAGAGCGTTATTTCGACCTGTCCCGTCTGTTCGGTAACAAGAGGCTTGTCGGACGATGAGCACGAAGTCGCAGGAATGAGCATTGCCGCGCAGAGTAAAGCGCTTATCAGAGTTCTTGCCTTTTTCATTTCTTCAACACTCCTTCCAGATACTTCTCATAGAACACGTATGTATCCTTTCCGCGATTTTTAGCGGTCTCAAGAGCGGTAGAAGCCGTGCTGTAGAGCTTGGGATAGTCCTTTATCTTTTCCGCAGAGAGCGATACACCAATGCTTACTGTGAGCTTGAGAGCGTCCTCTTCCTCTGCTTCCTCGTGGAAGCACTCAATGAGCTTCTCGCAGATGCTCTTTGCGGACTCCTTTACGCTGTTTTTGTCCATATCGTCAAAGCTTACAAATACACCGAATTCGTCCTCGCCTGTTCTGCCGAGGAGCTCGCCCTGTGTGAATTCATTTCTGAGTACCTCGCTGACTTTTTTAAGAGCATTATCGGAATATGCCTTATCGTTCTTGTTTTTGAGTTCGTTGAAGCTGTCAACGTCAATAAGGAGCATCGCATGGCGGCTTTCAACTCCGCCTTCTTCAATGCGCTTTTCGATGTTCTCCTCAAATGAGCGCTTGTTGAACAGACCTGTGAGCTGGTCGGCATGAGCTTTTGAATCGAGATTTGTAACGACATCGCTTATCGGGTCGGTGATCTTTACCGAGAGGAATGTGCCGATGAGAACAGCTATCAGTGCGATAAGAGCAGCTGCAATGTATATGTATTTATACATATCATTTTTCTCTTTCAGAATTATCTCCGTAGGAATCGAGCAGATAACGCACCAATCGTTCTTGCTTTCGTTTACTGTAATGAGGTAATCCTCGTCCATGATAGCGGCGGAGGTCTCATTTCCGACAGCGCTTGCTATCTTGTCGGGGAGCTTTGTACCTGCTTCCTTTAATGAAACAGAGGAGTAGATGATGTCGTTGTTTGGGTTGGTAAGGCGGATCTCAGTACCGTCGAGAGCTTCGGGGTTGTTGAATACAGCGGCAAGCTCCGTCGAGTAGACAGAGACAACGAGTATCGCGTTGTCGTTGAGTCTCTTTACGTAGTAAATACGCTTGAAATTGTCACGGTAGCCTGCTGCCCAGCCGTCGTAGGTACGGTCGTTGGTGATGATAGCGCTCAGCAGGTCATATATTTTGTCACCAAACTGGTCCTTTGTGCCGTTGGATATTTTTCCGATCGTATGATTATTGCTGTAAACGATACCGAAATCAACGAAGTTGTCCATAGTGCAGAGGTCATAGAGCTTGTTGGTTATCTCGTTTTCCGTTTCGAGCACATCATATTCGTCGAGAGCAGTGTTGGTTGCGTCGTAGGTATATGCCTCCTCGGAAGCAAAAATGAGCGTTGATACAGTTTCGATCCTGTCGAGATAGCTGTTGAGATTCAGCTTCATCTGGACATTGAGTGATGACGCCATTGAGCTCACCTTGTTTTTGAGTACGGTATCAGTTTTGACTATTGCCAGTCTTGAGAGTATAGCAACAGCAATAAGGATTATCAGACCATAGCCGAATATCAGCAGCGGTTTGAGGTACCGTATTACGTGAGGGTTGGCTTTTGCATTTGATTTTTTTGCCATTTTTAACTCCTTTTTGATTTTTTTGTCATATAATGACGGTGATGGATATTACTTGTTAAAATTATATCACATATTGCGCAAATTTTCAACGTATATTTCTCACCAAATTTATAGAGTATACATACTGTATTTTATAATATTTATGAATGTTCGCATAAAATAAGTATCGGGGAAAGCCTTCGCGTGAAAGCTCTCCCCGAATTTTACCATTTGGAATAGTTTTGCTTTACAGTGTTATCTGTCCCGAAATTTTGATTACGCTCACACCGGGCTGTACTGTCCAAGCGCGAGTAGTTGTATCCTGTGTGAAGGTCGCCGCGGGTACGGTTATCTGACCCGCAAGGGATTCAAATTCTCCTGTTGTCTCGTCGTAGCTGTAATTTGTCCCGTCAGTCCAAGGAGCATCGTTGTATGTCGCAGTGAGATTTGAGAGCACGGGAGTGAAGGTGTCGCTGAATATGACATTATCTGCCACGTCTGCTGCCTTGCTGCCGAAGTTCTGAATGAGGAAGGTGTAGGTCACGTCGCCGTTTTCCTCAACAGCAGCAGGGGAGAGTGACTTGCTTATCATAAGGTCTGCCTCTGTGACAGGAGTGATCGTGTCCGAAGCTGTGAACGGAGTGAAGCCTGTTCCGCTGAATGTCGCGGTATTAGTTATCTCCGAGCCTGCTGCGAGCGGAGCAAACGCATTTGTCGTCGCCGCATAGATAAGAGTAACATTGCTGCCGGCGGGGATATTGAGTCCGTTTATCGTGAGCGGCTCTGTATCGGTAACTGTAGGTGCTGCCTGAGCGATACCGTTGATATAATACTGGATCGAGCCGTCAACATATGTCAGCGGCACGACTTCGTCCGTTGTACCCTCTGCCGTATACTGACCGAGGTCGTCTGTAACAGTTACCCCATTGAAGCCCGAGGTTCCCGTGTTTACAATGCTGATAACATACACGATGTCATCATTCGACGAATATGTGTCCGTAACGGCGTTCTTTGTAGCCGAGAGGACGTTGATTATTTCGCCTGTTGTTATATTTGAGCTTTTCACTGTTCCGTTGTAGGAAAGTGTAGCCTGATTATAGAAAGCTGCCATAATGATTCCTCCATAAGCCGAAATATCGGCTGATTTCGGGAGGGAGCATTCCCTCCCTCACCACATTATATGCACACTCGGAGGATATGGCGACAAAAAACGTTATAAAAACAAACGAGCCTCCGATTAAGGAAGCTCATCTGCCATGATATAGGGATTATTGGGGATCCGATCTGATATTGGGGTAAACATCAGATCAATTATGAAAATCAACTAAAGGAATCTCACCTTTAGCAATTATATTATAACAGGCATATGTGAGCATTCTGTGAAAGAACTGCAAATAACGGATAAAATTTTTTCAACATTCTGCGAAATTATTCTTCTTTTTTGTCATTTGCAACGTCACTTATCATAAACCAGAAGGTCGAACCCTTTCCGAGTCGGCTTCTGACACCGTAGTCATAATTGTGCAGCTTGAGCACAGCCTTTACGATCGACAGTCCGAGACCTGTTCCGACTACCTCGCGCTTGTGGTTCTCCGAGCGGTAGTATTTGTCGAAAATGAGCTTTATCTTGTCCTCCTCGATACCGTCGCCCGTGTCCTCTACCTCGATAAGCACACCCTCGGGCTTGTTTATCTGCCTTACGAAAACCTGCTTGTCGTCGCCCGTGTAGTTGATAGCGTTATTGATGAGGTTATAGATGACCTGCTGTATCTTTATCTCGTCGCAGACAACATTCCTCGGATTATCGGGAGTGAAGTGTATATGATAGCCCATTCTCTCGGAAATTCCCTTGAACCTGTCGATTATCTCCGTCATTTTGGAGCTTATCTCGAATTCGGAGGGGGAGAGCTGCTGCTTTCCGCTCTCAAGCTTTGAGAGGTCGAGAATATCATTTACAAGCAGAGCGAGCCTGTCCGTCTCGTTGATGATAATTTCAAGGTGTTCGTTGCGCTTTACGGGATTATCACCCGAGAGGTCGCGGATCATCTCGGCATAAGCCTTCAGCATGGTCAGCGGAGTTCTGAGGTCGTGCGAAACGTTTGCGACAAGGTCTCTCTGCATCTTATCGACCTTGGAAATTTCATGCTCGGCATAGGTCAGCGTCTCAGCAAGCTTCTGCGATTCAAGATAGCCGCGCCCGTCGAATTTAGTATTGTAGTCGCCCTTTGCGAGGTTTTCCGCAGCCTTTGTTATCCTGTCGATAGGAGCCGCGATTTTCTCGGAAAGGTAAAGTGAGAGGAAGAACGCTATTATAATAAGTGCGACAGTAATTATCATGAGCTGCCGCTTGATAATAGTAACAGTTGAGCCGACAGGGACGAGTGCAGAATTCAGCAGCAAATACCCGTCGGGAGCGTCCGCACTTCCGAGAGTACAGCCGTACAGCAGCATATCATACCCCGCAGGATTTTTCACTCTGTATCGTATATTCTTGTTCTCGCTCTTGTCGATATTTACACGATAGATGTTCGTGCTGTTTGATTTTCCGTGGATAAGGCAGTCACCGAGCACCTCACATGAGTAGATAGAGCGTCCGTATCTGTCGAGGACTTCGATGCACATATCGTTGTCAACCGCGATCTCCTTGATGTAGTCGGAAAAATCAGACGTGCTCATTGTGTCGAATGCCTGTGATATTTTTGACTCGCACTGTGAAGCGTCGTGCTTTTTCATGCTTTCATAGAAGCGTTCGAGGAAAAATATCTGAAATATCCACAGCAGTACGAATACCGCGATAGTAAACAGTATAAAGTAGATCCATATCTTGAATCTCAGCGGGAATCTGCTTTTACTGTTTTTGCATTTTTCAATCTGCTTCAAACTTGTATCCCATTCCTCTCAGGGTAACGATAAACTTTCTGTATTCACCGAGGCTGTTTCTCAGCATTTTGATATGTGTATCGACTGTTCTGTCGTCACCGAAGAAATCGTATCCCCATACTTCCTCGAGGAGCTTGTCTCTTGAAAGGGCGATGTTCTTGTTCTTTACAAGGTAGAAGAGGAGGTCATATTCCTTTGGGGTCATGGTTGCCTTCTGACCGTTTACATATACCTCTCTGCCTGTGATATCGACTTCAAGTCCCTCGAAAATGTACTTATCCTGCACCTCGGGCTCAGCCGATTTGGTGTTGCGCTTGAGGACTGCCTTTACCCTTGCCATGAGTTCCTTTGGAGAGAAAGGCTTTACTACGTAGTCATCAACGCCTATCTCGAAGCCGAAGAGCTTATCGTATTCTTCGCCGCGTGCCGAGAGCATGATAACGGGAATATTCTTTGTCTTATGTATTTCCTTGCAGGCGGAATAGCCGTCGAGACGCGGCATCATAACGTCCATGATGATGAGGTCATAGTCGTTGTCGCGGCAGAGATTGACAGCCTCCATGCCGTTTTCAGCTTCAGCGACTTCATATCCTTCAAATTCAGCATATTCACGTACTACCTTGCGGATATTCATCTCATCGTCAACTACAAGTATGTGTGCCATAAAAATACCTCCGATTTAATATATAATAGAGTGTGTGCCATAGAGAGTGAAAACAGTATTCTTCTAAACTATTATATCATTATAATAGATAAAAGTGTATATTATGTGAAAATTTTCTGCGAATTTAAGATAACTTTATAAAAAATGTATTGCTAAAGCAAAATTTTAGTTGACATTTTCGTTTATTTTTGCTATAATATACTTATCAACGTAAAAGGGGCTGGTAATTATTAAATTAAACAATTCGTTTGCAGCAGCAATAGTTATCACTATTGCTACCGGTCTTATAATTGCATATTGCTATTTTTACCCTGCGTATGCCACGGTAACGCTCCTTATATATCTTGCAACAATGGTCTTGCTGACGCTTTTTCTCGCGGTCGCAGGAAAAATATATAACAAGCACAAATCATCTGTCGATGCTGAGGATATATCCGATGTCATCGAAGAGCTGAACAGCGAAATGGTCGTCTGGACTGATGATCTCTCGTATATCCATATGAATAAAATGCTGAGGGATCAGGTCGGCTCTGATAAATTGGACAACAGACAGCAGCTTATGACTGTTTTCGGTCTTAACAGCGACAATCCCGAGATGCTTGAAAAGGTGATCAGGAATCAGTCCTATGAAGTTCATTTTCAGAATGTTTCCGGCGGTCTCACAAGCATAGCCTGGAGTACCTCGCTGATGAAAAAGCGCAAAAAGAATTCGCTCTACCTCAGTGCAGGCTTCAATCTTACCGAGATAAAGAAGATGAAGGTCAACCTCGCAAGTGCCAACGACTTCTTCAACTCCTCAATGGAGCTTGCCGAGATCGGCGTTCTCATGACTACCGATAAGAAGAAATACTTTGCCTCACCCGAAATGGTGAGAATGCTCGGGCTCAGATCAAGCAACGTATCACTCGGCGATTTCCGCTCGCTTGTTCATCCGAACGACCGCATGATCTTCGACGGCGCTATGAACTCCGAGGAGAGCCCCGAGGTAAAGAGCATAGAGATACGCATAAAATCGCGCGGCGGAAGCTACCGCTGGTATTCATACCGATATAAGTTCATAGAGGGCACAGATAATACGCTCCCTCTTTTTGGCGGAGCTATTCTCGATATCACAAAGGAGCATGAGAAGGACGTTCTCATTGAGCGCCTTGCGTATATGGACGAGGTCACCGAGATACCGAACAGAAACAAGCTCATGGATATCGGTCAGGCTACCTATGAATGCTGTCATCTGCTGAATTATTCGTACTGGATAATCGTGCTTGACATTGACCGCTTCCACATTATAAATGATACCTGCGGATATACCAACGGAAACTATATCCTCAAAAATTTCGGCCATATACTCTATAAGTTCGTTACGGCAGGCGGTCTTGCCGCAAGGATAAGCGGCGATAATTTCGCACTTGTAATGCGTGATTACGGCGAGGATGAGCTCCCCGTGCGTACCGTCATGAAGATACAGGACGATTTTGCAAAGCTTGCAACGGGCGAATTTTCTACTATAAGCCTCAGCTGTTCCGCAGGATTCTCGAAAATGCCTGCTGACGGCAACTCCTTCCTTGATGTGCTTGAGCACGCTGAATTTGCTCTCAAGTCGGGGAGCGATAATCAGAGCAGTATTTGCGGCTATGAGTCGCGTATGCATGATTCTATCATAGGTATCACTGAGCTTGAAAAGGCGCTGTCTGACGCTATCGAAAATGACGAGCTGAGACTTTTCTATCAGCCTAAGATAGACCTTGCCACAGGAAAGATAATGGGCGTTGAGGCGCTTGTAAGGTGGATAAAGCCCGACGGTACGGTTATCAAGCCCGACTCCTTTGTACCTGTTGCCGAGAGCTCTCACCTTATCGGAAAGATAAGCGAATTCGTTCTCCACGAGGGATGCCGCCAGAACAAGATGTGGCAGAAAATGGGACTTCCGAATATCGTCATGTCGATAAACTTCTCGTCCTCGGACTTCTATCAGAAGGACCTCAAGGACAAGGTGTTTGAAGCGCTTGCTATCTCGGGACTTGACGCGAAATGGCTTGAAGTCGAGCTTACCGAGCGTCTTGCTCTTAAAGATGTAGATTATGCCGTAGCACAGATGAACAGACTTCGTGAGCTCGGAGTGAAGCTCGCAATGGACGACTTCGGAACAGGCTATTCTTCGCTGAGCTATTTGCAGATACTCCCTATAACACTGCTGAAGCTCGACCGCTCGTTTATTGTGGACATCGAGACCGACGATATTGCAAGAGTTATAGTATCGTCGGTCATTGATATAGCTAAATCAAAGAAAATCGAAACAATTGCAGAAGGAATAGAAAACGAAAAGCAGGAGGGCATACTTCTCGGCGCAGGCTGTGATTACGGTCAGGGCTATTATTACGGGAAGCCGATGCCGCCTGAGGAGCTTGAACAATTTATAATCAATAATATGAATTCATAAAACGGAGGTATTTAACATGAAACGCAGAATAGGCATACTTACAAGCGGCGGTGACTGTCCCGGACTCAATGCGACTATCAGAGGCGTGGCAAAGGCCTGCTATGAGCGGTTTGGTGAGGACAACGTTGAGATCGTAGGCATCTCAAACGGCTATTACGGACTTATCAACAATCTCTGCAAGGATATGCTCCCCTCGTCCTTCTCGGGCATTCTCACACAGGGCGGAACTATATTCGGTACAAAGCGTCAGCCGTTCAAGATGATGCAGGTCATCGGTGAGGACAACATTGACAAGGTAAAAAATATGAAGGAGACCTATAAAAAGCAGAAGCTTGACTGTCTCCTCACGCTCGGCGGAAACGGTACCCATAAGACCTCTAAGCTCCTTGCTGACGAGGGACTTAACGTTATCGGACTCCCCAAGACTATCGACAACGATATATACGGAACAGACGTTACATTCGGCTTCCATACGGCAGTTGACATTGCGACCGATGTTCTTGACAGACTTCATACGACAGCCGCAAGCCATTCACGTATCCTTCTCTGCGAGATAATGGGCAATAAGGCAGGCTGGCTCACTCTCAATGCGGGTATCGCAGGCGGAGCTGATGTCATTCTCATTCCGGAGATACCGTATGATATCGACAAGGTCTGCGAAGCGGTAATGGCGAGAAGTGCGGCAGGAAAGACATTCTCGATAGTTGCTGTTGCTGAGGGCGCGTATGACGTCGAGGAAGCGAAGATGAAGAAGAAGGAACGTGCGAAGAAGCGTTCAGAATCAGGCATTCTTACCGCTACAAGCAGGATCGCAGCACAGATACAGGCAAATACCGGCATGGAGACAAGAGCCTGCGTTCCGGGACATATGCTCCGCGGCGGTGCTCCGAGCGCGTATGACAGAGTGCTCTCGACTCAGTTCGGTGTTCATGCGGCGTACCTCATAGCTAAAGAGAAATACGGCAGGACTGTTGCTAAGATAGGCAACAAGATAACCTCGAACAAGCTTGAGGACATTGCAGGCAAGACGAAGTTTGTCGATACAGAGAATCATCTTGTAATTGCTGCCCGTGATATCGGCATATCGTTTGGTGACTGAGATCTACACGCAATAAGGATATATAATAAGTCCCGGCATTCGTCGGGACTTTCTCTTTTAGTATGTACTTTTATCTTCTGCAAAACAATTAACATATTATACTGCATACTAAAAAGTCTCATAAAACTCAAAATATCATAAAAATGATTTAAAACTTCATAGGTGGATTATTGACTTTGATAATAATATGTGATATAATTAAATCAGATAAAAAGCTGTACGAAAACACGAAACAGGAGGTAATTCTAAATGATAATGAAAAAAATACTCAGCGGTATGACCTCTCTTGCATTGTCCCTCACGATGCTTGCAGGAATTGATACCGTGAGACCCGAGGTGCAGGCAAATGCCGCGACTACCTCGTGGAAGTTTGACCTCGGAGCAGCTACTGAAAGCGGTTATACCTCGGTCGGAGCGACATATGGCTATACATCGGACAGAGGCTACGGCTTCTCAAACTGCTACAAGGTAGAGAATCAGACAGCCTCGGGCTCGGGTGCTCTCTCGGACGCAGTCCGCTTTACAGAGGGCGGCGGAGCAACATTCAACGCGAATGTCCCGACAGGTCTGTATGAGGTCAAGATCTATAATGGCAATGTTACCCGAATGAGCGTTCAGATCGAGGGTATGCAGCAGATAATGAACATCACGGGAAACGGAAACTCTGACAGCGTTATAGTTCCCGTAACAGACGGTGTTATCAATATCGGAGCTACTCCGGGCAGAAGCGGCTGGTATGCTGATATATCCGAGATCGACATCACTCAGATCTCAACAGATACCACCTATCCCAAGACGGTATGGTTTTGCGGCGACTCCACAGTCTGCAACTACTATCCCAAGAACACGTCAACTCAGGCAGGCTGGGGACAGGTTTTCGACCAGTATATCGACTCCTCGTGGCAGGTTCGCAACATGGCAACGAGCGGTCAGTACGCAAAGGGCTTTGTTGATAACGGACAGTTTGAGCCTATCAAGACATACGGCAAGACCGGTGACCTCTTCATCATATCAATAGGAATAAACGATACGAATTATTCCAATGCAGATGAGTACACCACATACGTTTCACAGATGGTCACAGAGGCTAAGGCAAAGGGAATGAAAGTCATTCTTGTCAAGCAGCAGGGAAGACACGCCGACCTAAACCGTTCACCTCTGCTCACAGGACGCTGGTTCGGCGGTCAGCTCGACGCTATCGGCGCGGCACAGAATGTTCCCGTAATGGATCTCTTTACACCGTGGCAGGAATTTGGTCTTACACTCGGCTATGACGGCATGAATGACTACTACATGGACGGCGACGACCTCCACCCGAACCGCAAGGGAGCTATGAAGCTTGCTGAGATAGCGGCTAACCTTATTGACTGGAATACTCTCGGACTCAAGGGCGACGCTGAGCCTGCTGTAATGGACGAGAGCGCATATTATATGTTCAAGAACGTCAACAGCGGTCTCTACATGGAGGTTGAAGGCGGCACAGCGGCTAACGGCACCAATGTTCAGCAGTGGGGTGCAGACAGCGCTTCTGCTCATAATACATGGAAGCTCA